>NZ_VSCO01000006.1:0-30428 GCF_047459465.1 Caldicoprobacter sp.
TAAAGAGCGCCAAATGGATCGGCAACAAGGAAAGGAATTTTCTTTGGGCAAGGAACGGTATAAGGAAAGCTGTCCAACCTGTAAGCTGTTTGGCTCTACTATTCTAAAAAGCCGTGTATATTTTGACGATGCTTATCCGATAGGGAAGTATAAAATAGGTTCACGCGTATCAGTGGCAATAGACCGCATAACGGGGGCAGCTATGAAAGGACCGGTTTACGAATTTGAATATATAGAGAATGCCCTGTTTAAATGCAATATATACCTCAAAAACTTCTTCAGATGGCATATTAAACTGCTATTTGAGATATTCGACAGGATTGACCAAGGCTTTGTGGTTTTTGGGGGCCTTACCTCAAAAGGATTTGGGCAGATGAGGGTTCAAAATGTGAACATGATGGTGCGCTATTTCGGAAAGCATGAGGAAATGGAGGGATATATAGATAAAGGATTTTTCAAAGAAAAGAGCATAAGCGGCCGTGAAACGATATCGGCTTTGCTGAAGGATGTATCCATTAATGATCAAAATTTATTGCAGGGATGTGATCTGGAATATGACAAAGCCCTATGATTTTGTCCCTTTCTTGAAATGTAAAATTTATGATGAAAATGGGACTTTAGAGGGTCGCATTCCGATTAAAGTGAAGGTTTTGACTCCCGTCCATATATTTTCTGGGCACTTAAAGGTACAAGAGAACGGTAAAATTTACAGGGAGTTTATAAAAGTAAATAGGACACCCATTATCCCAGGAACAAGCTTTAAGGGGTGTGTCAGAACCATCGCAGAAAGCGTATCTCACAGCTGTTTGAGAACATCGCAGAAAGATAAAAAGGTGCCTGCAGATAAGCAGCATGATGAAAAGCATAGGTGTATAATATGCGACATGTTTGGAAGCATGGGACACAGGAGCAAGGTGCGATTTAGCGATCTTGTCGCCGTGAATTATGGGACTTATGTCAGGGGCATACCAAGGAGTTTTAAGCCAAACCCGGAAAGCGGCTATTATATAGAAAACGGCAAGTACAAAGGTTATAAGTTTTACAAGCATGGGGTAGATGGGATTCAACCCACTGGCCCTATTTTATGCGAATTTGTGACCACAGGAGCCGAATTTGAAGGAGAAGTACTATACAGTGGATTGACCCATAAACAACTGGCACTTTTGTGCTTTGCACTGGGATTAAGTGGTGATATCCATCCTAAAATTGGATACGGGAAAGCCTTTTTTTACGGCAGCATTGCTATAAGCTCACACCCCGAGTGGGCTGACAAAGCACGGCAATATATCAACGAGTGTTCCCATGAAGTGAAGGGGAATATAGATGCTCTTATAAGAATATTAAACTACAACAACGCATTGAAGTCATATGATGGATAGTTATGATTTAATTAATTCGCATTGCCTTTCCCATATATGGTTTGTTTGAAGAAATGCTTTTTGTGATGAGCTTTTATTGCTATGTGAGAGGTGATCATCATGCCCAAGAGCAAAGAAGAATTATTGATTTGCGCAGAGCATGCAGCTGATTATATAGTAAAGTCGGGCAGCACCGGTTTTGTAAGTTTTATATTGGACATGATAAATATTGTGCGTGAAAAGAAGGAGCCGGAGGACCAAAAGCTTCAGAGCTTTTATAAAATGCTGTACGATGTTCGGGATTCGAATTTGGAGGTAATAGGAGGTGGAAAAAGCCTTAAAAAAGCCTACAATGGCTTTATAGACGGTTTCTTGAAAATATCTAAAAAGTTCCCGCTGAAATATGAGATAGGTAATGAAGAATTTAGAGAATTAAATTTAGAGGAGCTATATTACGTTTTTGGGTGGGTAAGGCGTTTGGTGAAAGCTCGAGAATATGAGATGCGGAGCAATAGTAAAAACAGAAATGAATGCCCTGATGCTCAGCATGGTAGAGGCCGGAAGGTAAATGGCGGCATCTTCAATACCCAGCTGCAAGAACAATTGAAAAAGTTGAAAGAAAAGTTTTAAAATTTAAATATCATTATTTTTAGTAAACAAAAGTAAACAAAAAGGAGGCAAAAAGATGCGGTATAAAAGGCTTGGCAACAGTGACCTTGTTGTTTCGGTAGTAGGCTTGGGAACATGGGCTATTGGAGGTGATTTCTGGGGCAGTGTGGACGATGCACTCTCTATCAAGACCATTCAACGGGCGATAGACTGCGGTATAAACCTCATTGATACCGCACCGGCGTACGGCAATGGCCATGCTGAACGCATTGTAGGGGAAGCCATAAAGGGAAGGCGCGACAAGGTGATAATTGCCACCAAGTGCGGCGTTCTCCGTGATGGGCCGCGGTTTATACGCACCCTAAAGCCCGAAACCATAAGGAAGGAGATTGATGAATCGCTGCGGCGCTTGGGGGTTGATGTGATAGATCTGTATCAGATCCACTGGCCCGATAAAAATACGCCTCTGGAAGATTCGGTAAATGAGCTGGTTAAACTGAGGCAGGCTGGCAAGTTCAGGTACTTAGGGGTTTCCAATTTTGATACGAAACTCATGGAGCAAATTATTTCCATGACCGATATTGTCAGCCTACAGCCGCAGTATTCATTGCTTGAGAGAAGCATAGAGAAGGATGTATTGCCCTTCTGCAGGGAGAAAGGGATAGGCGTCCTTACATACGGTTCACTGGGTGGAGGCATATTGACAGGAAAATTTAAGGAAAGGCCCAAATTGGAGAAAGGAGACCACAGGGATAGGTTTTATCCATTTTTCCACGAGCCTTTATGGAGTAAGGCCATGCAATTGGTAGAGGCGCTGAGGGAAATTGCCTACGAGGTGGGCAAGCCCGTAGCACATGTGGCTATCAACTGGGTAAATCAGCAGGAAGGAGTGACCTCGGCGCTAGTAGGTGCCAAAACTCCTGAGCAGGCCGAGCAAAATGCGGGAGCCGGTGAATGGGAATTGTCCGAGGAACACTTGAAACGGATTGAAGCAGCTTATAAAAATATATTTGGTTCCGATGGTGTCGATTAATGGGAGAGCACCCACGGCTTATGGTGGGTGCTCTTTTGATTTTTATAATTTTTCATACAAGATTCATTATCTCTTTTATTTTCTCCTCCAAAATGCCCAGGTCATCGGCCAGCCGGAGAATGGTGTAGTAGGGGCGGATTTCTTTGGCGTAAAGCAGAGCTTCTTCCACCAGGCTCTCTTCTATGCCCAGAGCCCGGGGGGTAAAGTTGGCGCCAGCCGTATGCAGCCATTCTTTTACCGTATTGAGCGAAGGTACCGACGAGATGAGCGGTTTAAGGTGAGTTTCCCATTTTTCCTTGATGTCATACAACCTGCGTTCATAAATAGCGGGATTCCAGTTTTTACTGTCATTTGAGCCTATTACCTCATGGGCAATGGGACCGAATACTTTATTTACCCTTTGGCACCATTCCTGGTAAGAAGTTCTGGTAATCACAAGGTGCGGTATGTCTATGTTTTTGGGGTCCAGAAATACCAGCTCGTTGTATAAGGCTACGGTATAAAGGACGGCCAGGCCCACCTTCGTGCCATGCAAGAGAGGCTGACGCCCTTGCATGAAATATTTCATCTCGATATAGTGGGATATGTGGTGTTCGCTACCGGAAGCTGGCCGGGAATTGCCCGTCAACATCATGGCAATGCCCGATAGTATAAGGGCTTCCATAAGGGCCTGTATGCCTTCGGGCTTTCTCTGGGCTATTTGCGATGCCTTTGAGAGGACTTCTTCCAGAGCTCTTTGGACCATGTTTTTAGCTACAGGGCACAGCCTTTCATGCATTACGATAACGCTCATCTGCCAATCGGCCAGTGAGGTGACCTTGCCCAGTATATCGCCAAAACCGGCCAGTATCATATCATCGGGAGCTGAACACAGCATATCGGTATCGGCTATTATTGCAAGTGGGTGAACGGCGGGGTATGTACGCTTAAATCCGTTTATGAGCAGGGGGGAGACGGTGGATGCGTATCCATCCATGGAAGGGGCGGTTGCAAATATAATATAGGGCTTGCCTGTTCTATGGCTTATAAAGCGCGTTATGTCATTGATGGTGCCCGAACCCACCGCTATCAGAAAGTCCGTTGAAGGGTCAAACTTCAGCAATATTTGCGTGATGGCGTTTTCGTTGGGGATTACTATGGGCTTTTGCTCGAGCATGCACACCCCTATATCATATCCTTTGTCTGAGAGCATCTCAAATATACGATTACCCGCCAATTCCCAGGTATTATCATCGCATATCATCAAGCCACGCTTTCCCATTCTTAATTCGGCCACGATTAGAGGGACGTCTTCTTCGGCTTTTTGCTTTATTATCACGTGCCTTAAAGGTATCGTATGCGTCAAGCCGCATTGGCAGAGGAATGAAGAGCCAATCATATCCTTACATGACGATAGTACCGACATTTCCCATTCTTCCTTTCATGTGCTTTATATTTAAATTCATTTTACATCACAACGTATCACGTTACAACTTGATGCTCCACTTTTACGGATCTTTTTGTCCTGGAGCGGTGGATGATTGCATAATATTTCAGGCGCAAGTTATGACCTGCTATTGCGAGTAAGTTTGCATCTCCAAATACTAAATATATGGCGGGGATTTTCCGTGTTGCTTTCGAACATGGACACGAAAATTGTCCTCTGCTTGAAAAAGGTAATGCTCATTGTTATAATAAACAAATAGCCAAATAAAAGGGGTTATGCCAGTATGAAAGACAATGATAAATGGAGGAAAATACGGAAGCTATTCTTAGTCTTTTTTCGCATAGGAGCCTTCACCTTTGGCGGAGGGCTGGCAATGATTCCCTTCATCAAAAGGGAAATAGTGGACAGCAACCATTGGATTGAGGAGGAGGACATCGTCGATATATTTGCCATGGTGCAATCCGTGCCAGGGGTGATTGCGGTTAATTCGGCGATATTTGTCGGGTACAGGGTGGCCGGCATGTGGGGGGCTGTAGCTTCTGCGGTAGGCGTTGTGCTCCCATCGTTTATAGTTATCTCGGTCATAGCGCTTTTCTTTTCGAGCTTTAAAAAAGTGCCGGTAGTTGCAAGGGCCTTTGAGGGGATCAACGCCGGTGTGGTAGCGCTTATAATAACGGCGCTGGTTCAGCTCATCAAGCCCAGCATAAAGGATAATTATGGATGGGCTATTGCGGCCGTTGTGTTTATTATCATGAGCCTAACCGATATAAGTGCTGTATACGTACTATTGGCATCGGCTGTATTCGGTATAGCCATAAGCTATATAAACAGGAGAAAAGGAGTTTAGAGCATGTACAAGCTGTACCTGGAGCTGCTAATCATCTTCTTTAAGATAGGGCTATTTACCATTGGCGGAGGATATGCCATGCTTCCTCTCATCCAGCGAGAAATAGTGAGGCATGGCTGGCTTACCTTTAAGGAGACCATAGACATAATAGCCGTGTCGGAGATGACGCCTGGGCCTTTTGCTATAAATGCAGCCACCTTCGTTGGGACCAGGACCTCAGGCATATTGGGCGCCACTTTTGCTACCGCTGGGGTAGTGCTGCCCTCGTTTTTAATAGTTACGCAGGTGGCCAAGTACTCGGAGCGCTTTAAGGATCAGGCCCTTGTGCGGTATGCCCTGTATGGTTTGCGCCCTGCGGTCATAGGGCTTATAGCATCGGCTGCTTTTTTGATTGCCCGTACCACCTTTTTTGCGGTATCGAACGGGCAGGGACACCTGTTTTCCGGAATAGGCAATATTTTAAATGCAATAAACTGGCGGGCCATAATGATATTTGCTGTTGCTTTAACAGCCAGCTTGAAGTATAAGGTTCATCCGATACTTCTCATCATCGTGTCGGGTCTGTTGGGGATTATACTGTATTCGATATAGAAAGATTGAATTTTCTTCTTGAAATAAACGGCAATTTATAGTATACTGACCGTAAGGTGTATTAACCAAAAGGCGATTCATATTGATGAATTTAACCATCTTAAATTTAATAGCTCGATAGCGTAAAAGCTTTCAATCTGGAGCGCTGAATTCTTTGCAAAAAGAAGCGGGGGACCCAATTATTCGGGGTGAATCACCTTGGAGGAGGCTTTGTAAAAGCCTTGTGTGCCAAGGTGTAGGGCTATACCTTAGGCCCGAATCCGTCAGCTAACCTCGTAAGCGTGTAAGGGAGATTGAGAGCCTGAGTGGTATTTGCGTGCTTAAAGGCTATGGGTCTCCCATAGCTTTTTGATTTTTCTACGCCAAATATCTTGTCGCAATCCATTTTTTAAGCAGGAAAGGGTATTTTGGCGAGTTAAAAGCCTATTTTATTAGCGCCCCAAACTGAAGTGCGTATCTCGGTACTTTAACTCATTATTTCACACATAAATTATTTACTTATGTATTTTTTATCAATTGATGTATTTTTGACTCAAAGTGTAGCCTTTAACCATTTAAATCAATTTTGTCATGGAAATTATTGGGAAGGAGGATGTCGTTGAGTGAACAAATTCTTACGATAAACGATTTGGCCGTTTACTTTTATATGGATACACGAATAGTTCCTGCAGTGGATGGAGTGAGTTTCTCGGTTTCCAGAGGAGAGACGCTGGGATTGGTTGGAGAATCGGGGTGTGGTAAGAGCGTAACTGCCCTTTCCATTATGAGGCTGCTACCAAGTCCCCCTGCTAAGATAGAGAGAGGCGAAATTTGGTTTAAAGGAGAAAACATTTTGGACAAAACAAACGAAGAGATGAGAAAGATCCGAGGCAACGACATATCCATGATATTCCAGGAGCCTATGACTTCTTTGAACCCCGTGCTGACGATAGGCTATCAGCTTTCCGAAGTTATCATTCAACACCAAAATGTCTCCAAAAAAGAGGCTTTGGAAAGAGCTATAGAAATGCTTAGAATGGTTAAAATTCCGCTACCCGAAAAGAGGATAAAGCAATATCCTCACCAGCTGAGCGGCGGCATGAGGCAGAGGGTAATGATTGCCATGGCGCTGGCGTGTAATCCCGAGCTGCTCATTGCAGACGAGCCTACAACAGCCCTGGATGTAACCATTGAAGCCCAGATACTGGAGCTTATAAATGAGCTAAAAGAGAGGTTTGGGTCGTCGGTCATCATGATAACCCATGATCTGGGGGTTGTGGCTGAAACAGCCGATAAGGTGGCTGTAATGTATGCAGGCAGAATTGTTGAATATGCCGACGTATACTCTATATTCAACAATCCAAAACATCCATATACGCGGGGCTTGCTAGAGGCTATTCCTGATATGGATTTGCCACGGGGCCAGAGGCTTAAGGAGATAAAAGGAGTGGTCCCACTGCCAGACGAGATAAAGGAGGGCTGCAGGTTTAAGACCAGATGTGATTATGTAAAAGCTGAGTGCATGTTTCATGAACCGCCTTTGACACAGGTGGGCTCTGCCCTTGTCCGCTGCTGGAATTATGGTTGAGGTTTTACTGGTATGCATCGATGTGTGGCTACCGAAAAAAGCCTGTTGGCAGACGAAGATAAGTTAAAGGGAGTATGGAGGTATGGCTGTGACTGCAAATATTTTAGAAGTAAAGGGCTTGAAAAAATATTTTCCATTCAAAAAGGGCTTATTAGGTAAGCCAGTAGAATATGTGAGAGCGGTGGATGGGGTTGATTTTCACATAGGGTATGGGGAGACACTGGGCTTGGTTGGAGAAAGTGGATGCGGTAAATCCACCACAGGGCGCACTATCATGCGACTGCTGGAGCCTACAGAAGGGGAGATATTTTTTGAAGGCCAAAATATAACGCATTTTAACAAAAAGCAACTCAGACAGGTATACAAGCATATGCAGCTCATATTTCAAGACCCCTTTGCATCTTTGAATCCCAGAAAGGCGGTAGGTAATGCTGTAGCTGAGGTACTCCTCGTCCACGGTATGAGAGATAGTATTAAGCGGAGGGAGAGGGTTGAAGAGCTGTTTGATATGGTAGGGCTTAGGAAGGAAGATATGGACAAGTATCCCCATGAGTTCAGCGGCGGACAGCGGCAAAGGATAGTAATCGCACGGGCTCTGGCCGTCAATCCTAAACTGCTGATATGCGATGAGCCGGTATCCGCCCTTGATGTGTCCATTCAGGCCCAGGTCATAAACCTCCTCATGGATTTGAAGGCGCGTTTAAACTTATCATATCTATTCATATCTCATGACCTGCGGGTGGTTAGGCATATCAGCGACCGCGTGGCGGTAATGTATCTGGGCAAGATTGTGGAAATGGCGCCTGCCGAGGATTTGTTCAGGGAACCATTGCATCCCTACTCAAAAGCCTTGCTTTCGGTCATACCCGTTTTGAAGCCCGGACGAAAAGGGAAAAGGCTGGTGCTGGAGGGCGAGATACCCAGCCCGGTCAACCCACCTCCGGGGTGCAGATTCAGCACCAGGTGCAGATATGCTACAAAACAGTGTAGCGAGATTGAGCCGCCAATAAAGATGGTAGGCGACCAGCATTTTGTGGCCTGTCACCTATATTGAAGGGCGCTTTGTGTAGAGCCTTGTTAAGGTTATGGCCAGTTTAATTCCAAAGGTAAAAATCAATAAGGAGGGATCTAGAGTGAAAAAAGCATTAAGGGGAATTGTGGTGTTGCTTTTGTTGGTAACGTTTTTACTAGGCGCTGTGGGAGGGTGTTCCAAAAAGGCCAGTACTAAAGCTTCTGAGAAGGTCTTGGTCATTGGATATGATAGGGATGCTGAAATTATGGATACCATAAAGACATCGTGGTATTCCGATGCCCTGATTTACATACACGATAGACTTGTCAGCAGGGACTATGAATTTGGCTATCAGCCCGGATTGGCCGAACGGTGGGAGGTATCGGAAGATGGGTTGGTATGGACCTTTTATCTGAGAAAGGGCGTAAAATTCCATGATGGTTCCGACTTTACGGCCAAGGACGTTAAATGGACCATTGATACCATAAAGGATCCAGCCACGGGTTCTCCTTTTAGGGCAGACCTTGATGCCATAAAGGAAGTCCAGATTGTTGATAACTATACGGTAAAGATAATCCTGAACTATCCATATCCTAACCTCTTGTTCAACCTATCCAATACCGCCGCTGGCATACATCCAGCCAATGCCTATGAGAAGTACGGGGAGGATTATGGGAAAAAGATCGTAATAGGTACAGGGCCTTACAAGCTTGAGGAGTGGATTCCGGGAGACAGGACGGTGCTGGTCAAAAACGAGGATTACAACTGGGGCCCCGAATGGATGTCCAATAGGGGTCCAGCCCTTATTGACAAGATAATCTTGAAAATCATGCCCGATGAAAGTGCCAGGATCATGGAGCTTGAGACGGGTGGCATTCACATACTCAGGAATGTTCCCGAAACCTATGTGGAAAAGCTGGAAAAGAATCCCGATATCACGGTTTATAAGAACCCCGCTACCAAGCTGGGATACCTTGCCTATGCTACCGACAAGGAACCCTTTAACGATGTAAGGGTCCGCAGGGCCATAAACCATGCTTTGAATAAGGAGGAAATTATACAGTTTGTCTTCAAGGGGATAGGAGAGGTGGCGTATGGGTACCTACCTCCTGCTCTCAAAGATGAATATCTGGAAGAAAGCAGCCAGTTGGCTTATGAATACAATCCCGAAAAGGCAAGGCAGCTATTGGCTGAGGCGGGTTATCCCAATGGTTTTAAGGCGACCCTTTCGGCTGATAACTCATCTAAGAGTAGCAAGCTGGCCGAGATTATTCAGCAGCAACTCAAGGAAGTGGGCATAGAGACCCGCATTCAGCTGTACGACTCTGCCAGCTACGCTGATATGCTAAAGGAAGGCAAGCAGGAACTGTTCATAAGGGAGTACAGCTGGCCCAATGCGGATATACTTGACTGGTTCTTGCTTTCGGAGCGCTTCCCGTATCCAAACCATTCAAGATGGAGGGACCCCAAGACCGATGAGCTCATCATGTTTGCAGCTAGAAGGCCGACCTGGGCTGAAAGGGCCGAGGCGTACAAGGAGGTACAGCGTTATTTGATCGAACAAGCTGTATGGGCGCCCATCTACGTGCCCATGAATATAATCGCGGTACGCAAGGAAGTGAAAAATTTCAAGTATCATCCTTGGATGCTGCAGTACAACGACGGGTTTGACATAGAGGTGGAGTAGGGGGATGGGGTGTAGATTATGCTCAAGTACATCGTAAGAAGGATAGTTTTAATGGTACCGGTGATCATAGTCATGACCCTCATTGTTTTTTCAATATTTTATTTTGCTCCGGGGGATCCGGTATCCCGGATTGCAGGGCCCAACGTAACGCCCGAGGTTTATGAGAGCATAAGGCGGAAGTACGGGCTGGATCAGCCCTTCATTATACAGTATTTAAGGTTTATGAAGAGTGTAATAGAAGGAGATTTAGGCGTTTCCATCCTTCAGGAGCGGCCGGTAATTGAGATGATAAAGGAAAGGCTGCCTGTCACGCTGGAAATCGGCCTGCTGGGATTCTTAATAACATTTTTGATTGCCATCCCGGTAGGGGTGATAGCAGCAGTAAAGAAAAATACCCTGGTGGATTATATGTGTATGTCAGGTACTCTATTGGGAGCAGCCATCCCCACATTCTGGCTTGGCATGCTGCTTATGTACTTTTTCGCCTATAAATTGAGGTGGTTCCCCATTTCGGGATACGGAACCATCCGGCACCTTATCCTTCCCGGCTTTGCCATTGGGCTGACCAATGCAGCCGTAACGGCTAGGATGGTGAGGTCAAGCATGCTGGAGGTTTTAAATCAGGATTACATAAGAACTGCCAGGAGCAAGGGGCTTTTTGAAAAAGTGGTGATTTACAGGCATGCGCTCAAAAATGCTCTGATACCTGTTATCACGCTTATGGGCCTTAGGCTAGGATGGATCATTGGCGGGTCGGTGGCTCTTGAGATAATATTCAGCATCCCGGGGATAGGGCGATTGATGGTGGATTCTATACTGGCACGGGATTATCCCGTTGTCCAGGGTTCTATGATAGTGCTGACTTCCTCAATAATCCTGGCCAACCTTTTGGCTGACGTATTGTATGCCATTGTGGACCCCAGGATAAGATACAGCTAATCTTGCTGAAAGAAGGTGATATAAGGGATGATTGCGCCGCAGAGTAGGAATGGAGGAGTGTATATCCAAAAAGAATGGATTGAGCAGCAGGCTCTAGAAGCAAAGGAGGGAAAGGAACGCAGGCACCTTATCGATTTCTTTGCAAAGCTTTTCAAGCATAAAGGGGCTGTATTTGGCGCGGTGATCATAGTGTTGTTTGTGTGTACGGCGGCCTTCGCACCATGGCTGGCACCTTATGAGTACGATAAGCCCGATATTTCGGCTGTGCTGCAGCCTCCTTCTGCTGAACATCTGTTTGGTACCGACGAATTTGGCAGGGATATATTCAGCAGGATAGTTTACGGAGCGCGGATATCCCTGAGGGTGGCATTTGTAGCTGTGGGAATCTCGCTGGTGATAGGTACGGTACTGGGTGCCCTGGCCGGATATTACGGCGGAGTTGTGGATTATATCATCACCTCTATAACCGATGTAGCCTGGGCCTTTCCTACCACCCTTTTGGCCATAGCCTTCATTGCCACTTTAGGAACGGGGGTTGAAAACGTCATAATAGCCATCGCTCTTGCCAGCTGGGCAGGATACTGCAGGGTGGTAAGGGGCCAGTTTCTCTCTTTAAGGGAGCGGGAGTTTGTTCAAGCTGCCCGTATTCTTGGAATGAGCGATGCCAGAATAATATTCGGACATGTGCTCCCCAATGCGCTGGGGCCTGTGATCGTCATGGCTACTTTAGAGCTGCCCAAGGCCATAGTAATAGAGGCTTCTTTGAGCTTTTTGGGATTGGGGGCTCAACCGCCTGAGCCCAGCTGGGGAGTTATTTTGGATAGCGGTAAGGGGCTACTTGACCAGGCGCCGTGGATTTCCTTTTTTCCAGGGCTTATGATCATGCTGGTAGTACTGGGCTTTAATCTTTTTGGCGATGCATTGAGGGATGTTCTGGATCCCAATTCATAGTCAAATTTTTACAATTAAAGCGGAATAAACTTTTTGTTGCATTTAACCACGTGCAATGATATAATGCAAATGGTGAAAAAGTGGAAAAGCAGCATTTTTGCCGTATCCTTGCTCTGCTTTGAAGCAGGGCCAAAGTCCAAAAGGAGGTGAAACCGGATGAGGATAAGGAAGTACGAGACCATGTATGTGCTCCGCCCTGATCTGGAAGAAGAGGCAGTTAAGCAGAATATCGAGAAGTTTTCAAATCTCATTGCTGAACAGGGTGGACAGGTAGAAAAGGTTGAGGAGTGGGGCAAGAGGAAGTTGGCTTATCCCATCGAGCACTTCAGAGAAGGTTATTATGTGCTCATGAACTTTACTGCAGGGCCTTCCGTCCCACGGGAACTAGAGCGCATGTATAAGATCACGGATGGGGTTATCCGCTATCTGATTGTCCGGGAGGACGAATAATAGAAAGTGGGTGTAAAAATTGTTAAATAAGGTTGTATTGATTGGGCGTTTAACAAAAGACCCCGAGATTCGGTACCTCCCTAGCGGAGTTGCGGTAACTACTTTTTTCTTGGCGGTAAATAGAAATTTTACCAACCAGCAAGGAGAACGTGAAGCTGACTTTATTCCCATTGTAGTATGGCGGGGATTGGCTGAAACGTGCGCTAAGTATCTCAGTAAGGGCAGGCTGGTGGCCGTCTCGGGAAGGATTCAGACCCGTAGCTACGAGGGACGCGACGGACAGCGACGCTATGTGACCGAAGTGGTAGCAGACGAGGTGGTATTTTTAGATCGCGATGGATCGGGGATGGATAGGAGTGCGGTGCCGTTTGATGACCTGCCCCATTCGGAGCAAGAATACGAGGATATCCCTGCTGGTTTCCAATACATCGAGGGTGAAGAAGATGAGCTTCCATTCTAGAGTGGAAGGAGGTAAAGGTGGATGGTTGAAAATGCAGTAAAGCCTTCTAGGGGAAGGCGTAATAAAAAGAGAGTGTGCAGCTTTTGCCTAGATAAAATTGAGAAGATAGATTACAAGGATATTCAGAGGCTGAGAAAATATATGACCGAGCGAGGGAAAATTCTTCCTCGTAGGATTTCTGGTAACTGCGCAAAGCATCAAAGGCAGCTCACTGTGGCCATTAAGAGAGCGCGCATTTTAGCGTTGTTGCCTTTCACCGTTGAGTAAAGGGGCAGAAAAGATCGTCCTCATCGATGGGATGATGAGGTGCGGTCTTTTTTGTTTTATGAAGAGTTGATGTTGGCTTTAAAAGGAAGTAATGAATGACACCAGAAAAGATATAGCACGCTACAGGAATTTATTCAAAAAGCATAGGCGGGCTATGATGCGCAAATAACAGCTTATTTCCCAGCCTAAAATCTATTTCCTTGAGGAGGAGTGGTTTTATTATGCAAGAGATAGTAAAACCCCTAAATGACTGGGAAAATCCAAAGGTACTTCAGCGCAATCGCATGCCCAGTAGAGCTTATTTTATTCCATATCATGATGAAGCCTCGGCTATGATAGGCCAGCGGGGAGCTTCTGAACGTTTTAAGCTGCTCAATGGAGCATGGAAATTCTATTACGCAGGGTCGCCTGCAGAAGCGCCTGAAGGGTTTTATAGGGAGGATTATGATGTAACGGCGTGGGATAGTATTCAGGTGCCTTCAAACTGGCAAATGTGGGGATACGGGCGGCCGCACTATACCAACGTGATATATCCTTTTCCGGTGGATCCCCCACGGGTACCCAGTGATAATCCTACTGGCTGTTATAGGCGGGATTTTTATATACCCGAAAGGTGGGAGGGTTACCAGATAGCCTTAAGGTTTGAAGGGGTGGACAGCGCATTTCATGTATGGGTAAACGGCAATGAGGTGGGATACAGCCAGGGCAGCCGCTTACCAGCCGAGTTTGACATAACCCCATGGGTTCGTGTGGGTATGAACACTTTGGCCGTCAGGGTGTACCAGTGGAGCGATGGGAGCTATCTGGAGGATCAGGACATGTGGTGGCTGAGCGGCATATTTAGGGACGTGTATCTCCTCGCCAGGCCCAAGGTACACCTGTTTGATTACTTTGTGCGTACCCAGCTGGATGAAAACTATAAAGATGCGGTTCTACATATCAAAGCTGTTTTGAATAACGCATTCCAGCAAGAGGTAGGCGGTCAATTAGAGGTTAAGCTCTTGGATGCCTGTGGTTGTCCTGTTATCGAAAATCCGCTGAAACGGGAGTTCTTCATATCTGCTGCTGGTCAGGCCACGTTGGATATAGAAATACCTGTAGCCAACCCCAAGAAGTGGTCGGCTGAATCGCCTTATCTGTATAAACTGCTGCTGATCGTAAAGGATGCTGATGAGCGCATTTTGGAAGTCATCCCCTCCAGAGTAGGGTTCAGGTCCATAGAGTTGAAGGATGGTAACTTTTTGGTTAACGGTGTCGCCATAAAGCTTAAGGGGGTAAACCGACACGAGCATCATCCCGACCTTGGTAGGGCGGTGCCCCTGGATGCGATGATACAAGATGTTATCCTCATGAAGCGGCACAATATAAATGCGGTACGAACTTCCCATTATCCCGATGACCCCAGGTTCTATGACCTATGCGACGAATACGGGCTTTATGTCATAGACGAGGCTGATCTTGAATGCCATGGCTTTGCGGTGATTAAAGACTGGAGTAGATTGAGCAATGATCCTCAATGGGAAGAGGCATATGTGGATCGGATAGAGAGAATGGTTCAGCGAGATAAGAATCATCCCTGCATCATCATGTGGTCGCTGGGCAACGAATCGGGCTTTGGGCAGAACCATGAGGCCATGGCCAAGAAAGCTCGCCAGATCGACCCCACCCGTCTCATCCATTATGAAGGGGAAACCAGGCTCATATTTGACAATGAAGAGGTTGAGCCTAAAGTATCCGATGTGTACAGCACCATGTACACCTCCATCGATAAGATGATAGAGCTGGGGCAAAAGACAGGTATCAAAAGGCCTCATATACTTTGCGAGTACGCCCATGCCATGGGCAACGGGCCGGGCAATCTAAAAGAATACTGGGAAGTTTTCTATAAATACAAGAGGCTACAGGGAGGCTGCGTATGGGAGTGGCTGGACCACGGCATCAGGCGAAGGGCGGATAATGGAGAAGAATACTTTGCCTACGGCGGCGATTTTGGAGATCAGCCCAATGACGGGAATTTCGTCATAGACGGTCTGCTGTTCCCAGATAGGACGCCATCGCCCGGTCTGATAGAGTACAAAAAGGTGCTGGAGCCGGTAAAGGTAGAGGAAGTGGATTTAAAGGCTGGTAAGGTGCGTATTATAAACCGGTATGACTTTATTTCGCTGGACCATCTGGCCTTGTCTTGGGATATAACGGCCGATGGACAAATATTGCAAGGTGGACAGGTTGACATACCTCATATTGAGGCCGGCGACAGCCAAATTGTGACCATACCCCTGCAAATGCCCCAGGTCGCTAAACCCGGTACCGATTACTGGCTGAATTTGCATTTTGTCTTGGCGTGTGATACACCGTGGGCTGAGAGAGGATATGAGGTTGCCTGGGCGCAGTTTAAGCTGCCGGTTGAATCTCCTGCTCCTAAGGTATACGTGGCATCCATGGCGCCGGTATCTTATGGACAACAGGGGAACAAGCTGCTGATTTCAGGCGCAGATTTTGAGCTGGTGTTCGATAAGGTGAGGGGTATCATACAATCTTGGAGATATCAGGGGATGGATATGTTGGTGAAAGGGCCAAAGATGAACTTCTGGAGAGCGCCCACTGATAACGATGTACACGAGGCGGTCATGTGGCGCAGGGCAGGCCTTGATAAGCTCCAACATCGCATAGATAGCGTTGAGGTTAAATCTTGCGGGAAGAGCGCGGTGCAAGTAAAGGTCACCTCGCGCATAGCCCCTCCAGCATATGATTGGGGCATAACCTGTGAGTATATATACAACATCTATGGCAGCGGAGATGTGGCTATGGTAGTCCATGGTGTACCGCAGGGGGAGCTACCGGATACCCTGCCGAGAATAGGGCTGCAGATGGCTTTACCAGCATGTATGGATTCTGTATCGTGGTACGGGCGCGGTCCTGGCGAGAGCTATTGTGACAGCAAGGAGGCCAACCGATTTGGCGTATACAGCTGTAAGGTGGATGATTTGTACACGCCCTATGTACGCCCACAGGAAAATGGAAACCGCACCGATGTGCGGTGGGTATCCTTCACCGATACCCGTGGTATGGGCTTGCTGGCGGTGGGAATGCCGCAACTGGAATTCAGCGCCCACTGGTTTACCACACAGGACCTGGACGCAGCTTCTCATACATATGAGCTGACAAAGCGCGACTTCATCACCGTGAATCTGGATTACAGGCAGCACGGGCTGGGCAGTGCCAGCTGTGGGCCTGGACAGTTACCGCAGTACAGGTTGCTGCCCCATGAGTTCAATTTCAGCGTGAGGCTCAGACCATTTTCCAAGGATGCGATATCCCCAATAGAGCTGGCTAAACAGGTAATAGAAGATTGAGCTTTTTAAACGAGAACCTCCTACGGGGCTTAGGGTATAACAGCCTTGTAGGAGGTTTTTATTGTGGCATCAATTTTTAAGCATCAACGATGTCTTTCTCCCGCTTTTTTACTTTGCTCCAACTGCTTTAGCTTATTATCATTGCTAGAGCTTGTATGATAATAAAAGTTTATAAAAATGAAACATAAATTAAGTGCGATAGAGATACAGGGTTTAAAAATGTATAAAATAAAGCAGTAGCTAGACAAAAACCGGTTTAAACATTTAATTTTTGGAGTTAAATGGATGTAATTTAAAAATAGAGCATAAAATACAGGGAATCCCTTGAATATTAAATGTTATTTTTCTGTTATAATTGGTTATAATTAAAATGAAAGTCAGAGAAGGTCAATAACCAAAGAGGTGATGTGGATGGCACGATTGAGCGACATGATTGAAGAGTTTATAAAGACACTGCTTGAAGAGAGCAATGGGCAGCTGGAACTTCAAAGGAACGAGCTAGCGGATTATTTCGAGTGCGCGCCTTCACAGATCAATTATGTATTGGCCACGCGTTTTTCCCTTGATCGCGGGTATTATATAGAGAGCCGAAGGGGCGGTGGAGGATATATCCGTATTATACGTTTAGACATGGATAACAATGATTATATAATGTATCTGCTTAAGGAAAGGATAGGCAATCGTATATCGCAGCAGGCAGCCGAAGACATAATTTATCATATGCTAAATAAAGGGATTATCACCGAGCGGGAATCGCTCATAATGAAAGCGGCTATACAGGATAAAGGGATAGGCATTCCAACGAACTTGAAGGATAACGTTCGCGCCAGCATCATGAAGGCGATGCTTACCGCCATTTTAACGCTGCGTAACTGATGCTGATTTTAATTCAAAAAGGAGTGAAATTCAATGCTATGTCAACAATGCCAAAAACGCCCCGCGACGGTTCACTTTACAAAAATAGTCAATAACCATAAGACGGAACTTTACTTGTGCGAGGAGTGTGCAAATCAAAAAGGGGATTTCAAGGTGTTTGTTCCATTTTCCATAAACGACCTTTTAACTAGTTTCCTGGATATGGGTAAGGCAGCCGTTCCCGTTGAGAATCAGGGCTTGATCAGGTGTAAGTCCTGTGGCATGGACTTTATGCAGTTCAGAAAGCTTGGAAGGTTAGGATGCCAGGATTGCTACAAATATTTTGCTGACGAGCTTACCCCTGTAGTTAAAAGGGTACAAGGGAGCCTGAAGCACAACGGCAAGGTGCCCAGGAGGGCGGGAGTAGGTTTACGCCTTGAGCGACAGATTCAGCAGCTGAAAGCCCAGCTTCAAAAGGCCATCGAAGCAGAGGCTTTTGAAGAAGCTGCCAAGTTAAGGGATCAGATACGGGAGCTTGAAAAGCAGCTGGGGCAGCTATAAGGAGGGGATTTGAATGAGCTGGATAAACGAGAGCGGACCTTACAGCGGTATAGTAATGAGCAGCCGAATAAGGATTGCAAGAAACATTGCCGGATTGCCCTTTCCGTCCATAGCAAGCCAAGAAGTATCGCAAAAAGTTGTGGATATGGTGAAGAAAAGCATTCTGGAAAGCAACTCGATACTGAGCCGTGATTTTGACTTCATTCCTTTAAAGAACTTGAGTGATGTGGAAAGATATGTGCTAGTCGAGAAGCATTTGATAAGCCCGGACCTTTTGGAGCGTGCAGAGGTAGCCGCTGTCCTCATCAATCACGATGAACAAATAAGCATAATGGTCAATGAAGAGGACCATATACGGATGCAGTGCATCTTTCCCGGATTTCAGCTCGACAAGGCTTGGGAACTGTTAAACAAAGTGGACGACATCGTGGAGGAGAGCATAGAGTACTCCTTTGACGAGAATTTAGGGTATCTTACCAGCTGCCCCACCAATGTGGGTACGGGCATGCGGGCGTCGGTGATGATGCATCTACCAGGGCTTGTGGCTACCGATCATATAAACAGCGTTTTGCATACCATATCCAAAGTGGGCTTGACTGCCAGGGGCCTTTATGGTGAGGGAAGCGAAGCCCTGGGCGATATTTACCAGATATCCAACCAGATCACCTTAGGCCCAACCGAGGAAGAAATAATAAGCAGCATCAACATCGCCGTACGTCAAATAATGGAGAATGAGAGGATGGCGCGGCAGGCTTTGGTACAGTCCGGCAAGCTGGAATTTGAAGACCGCATATGGCGGGCTTTAGGAATGCTAAAATATGCTAGAAAGCTGAACCTGCAGGAATTTATGTCCTTGCTGTCCCAGGTACGGCTGGGGGTGGATATGGGTATCATCAGTGGGATAGATGTTGTGATGCTCAACGAGCTAATGGTCAAATGCCAGCCGGCCCACCTTCAAGCTTATGTAGGCAGAGAGGTAAGCGCGCAGGAATTGGATGTGGCAAGGGCCGACAGGGTCAGAAAGGAGCTGAGCAAAGTTGTTTGAACGTTTTTGTCCATGGTGCCGAGGGTATAATAAATAGGAATAAGATGTTGTTTTAAGATGAAGGAGTAAAGATCATGCTTTACTTTACACTAAGATGAGGAACAAATGCGGTTTAAATATAGGATACCTTTGTCAGGAGAACATTTGATAGAGGAAAATTAAGGTATAAGCAAAAGAAAGGGAGGGTGAAAAATGGCGTTTTTCGGAAGATTCACCGAGCGGGCTCAAAGGGCTTTGATGTATGCTCAGGAAGAAGCGCGGGCTTTGGGACACAACTACGTAGGCACAGAGCACCTGTTGCTGGGGCTAATTCGTGAAGAAGAAGGGGTTGCTTCACAGATCCTTAGGCAGCTGGGCGCCGATGCAGACAAGGTCAGAAGGCAAATAGAGGAGCTGATTGGCAGAGGCACTTTCAATTTCAATGAAGGTTTTGGATATACTCCGCGTACCAAGCGGGTTATGGAACTCAGCTTTTACGAAGCACGCAATCTTGGCCATAATTACGTGGGTACAGAACACCTGTTGTTGGCGCTCCTTAGGGAAGGAGAAGGGGTGGCGGCACGAATTCTCAAAGACTTGGGGGTGGATTTCCAGGCGGTTAGAGAACAGCTGCTTAAAATTTTGAAGGAGGAAGGCGGTGAACCGCGCACAGCCGCCAAAAGGCGCAAGAGCAATACTCCTACGCTGGACCAATTTGGAAGGGATCTCACCGAAATGGCACGGGAAGGCAACCTTGATCCAGTGGTAGGAAGGGAGAAGGAAATAGAACGGGTGCTTCAGATTTTAACCAGGAGGACCAAAAACAACCCCGTTTTGATTGGCGAACCGGGGGTAGGTAAGACGGCCATCGTTGAAGGGCTGGCCCAAAGGATTGTCGACGGCAATATTCCCGAGCTTTTGCGCGATAAGAGGGTCGTTACCCTGGATCTGTCGGCTATGGTGGCGGGTACCAAATACCGTGGAGAATTTGAAGAGCGCATCAAGACCGTGATGGAAGAGATAAGGAAGGCCGGCAATGTGATCCTCTTTATAGATGAGATGCATACCATCATTGGCGCCGGCGCAGCGGAAGGAGCCATTGATGCTTCCAACATATTGAAACCGGCTTTGGCCCGTGGCGAGATCCAGGTAATTGGGGCCACCACCCTAGACGAGTACAGGAAGCACGTGGAAAAAGACCCGGCTCTGGAGAGGAGATTTCAGCCGGTGATGGTGGAGGAACCCTCCAAAGAGGAAGCCGTCCAAATATTGATGGGTCTCAGGGACAAGTATGAGGCTCACCATAAGGTGAGAATCACCGACGAGGCCATAAAGGCGGCTGTTGAGCTATCGGCACGGTATATAGCCGATAGGTACCTTCCCGACAAGGCTATTGACCTCATCGACGAGGCGGCATCCCGTGTGAGGCTACAGGCTTTTACGCCTCCTTCTAGGATAAAGGAGCTAGAGGATAAGCTAGAGAAGCTGAAAAAAGAAAAAGAAGAGGCCGTCATGAACCAGAACTTTGAAAAGGCCGCACAGATTCGCGATGAGGAGCAGTTGATTCGTCAACAGATCGAGAAAGAGAAAGAAAAGTGGGCTACGCAAAACACCGCCAATACCGAGGTAGTGACGGAAGATCATATAGCCCAAATCGTATCCAGCTGGACGGGAATACCCGTTCAGAGATTGGAACAGGGTGAAGCCGAGCGGCTGCTTAAAATGGAGGAGATACTCCACAAGCGCGTCATTGGGCAGGATGAAGCGGTGCGCGCGGTGGCAAACTCCATAAGGAGGGCACGGGCAGGGCTTAAGGATCCAAAACGCCCCATAGGTTCATTTATGTTCTTAGGGCCAACGGGCGTAGGGAAGACCGAGTTGTGCAAAGCCCTCGCGGAGGCTCTCTTTGGCGATGAAAACGCAATGATACGCATAGACATGTCTGAGTATTCGGAAAGGCATACTGTGTCCAGGCTAATCGGTGCACCTCCTGGCTATGTGGGATACGAAGAGGGCGGACAGCTCACCGAAAAGGTGAGAAGAAGGCCGTATTCCGTGGTGCTGCTCGATGAGATCGAAAAAGCACACCCTGACGTGTTCAACATATTGCTGCAAATCCTTGAGGACGGCCGGCTTACCGACGGCAAAGGCAGGACGGTGGACTTCAAAAATACCGTCATAGTCATGACCTCCAACGTTGGAGCCCATACCATCAGGAAACAGAAGACCCTTGGTTTTGCAGCAGGCGATATGGCTGCCACCGAATACGAGAAGATGAAGGACAACATAATGGAAGAGCTGCGTAAGACCTTCAGGCCAGAGTTTCTCAACCGTCTGGACGAGATCATAGTGTTCCACCCGCTGGAGGATGAGCATTTGAGGCAGATTACTTCTCTGATGATACAGAATGTTGCCAAGCGCCTTGAGGAGAAAAATATATTCCTGGAAGTCAGCGATGCAGCCAAGGAGTATATGATTAAACAGGGATTTGACCCCCTATATGGTGCCAGACCTTTGCGCAGGGTTATACAGAAAACCCTGGAGGATAACCTGTCGGAGGAGATCCTTGCCGGGCGTGTCAAGGCGGGAGATAAGGTGTTACTGGACGTTGAGGATGGAAAGCTGGTGTTTAAAAAACAGATACCGGTATAAGTAGTGTAATATGGCCGGGCATAGAAGCCCGGCCTTTTGAATTGTCATTGGGTGTTGGAATTGATATGGATGGGTGGTATAATAAAACCAGGCTTGTAAGTTTTTGTTTTTATGTAATATTGCCTTGAGGTTGCCGGCAACAAAATTCGTAAACAAACGTCTAATCTGTTAAATTTTTGCAAATTTATGAAAGGGATGACATTATGGAGTTTAAGGATGCTGTATTATGGATTAGGGATAGGGCGGAAAAGGCCATGGAGCTTTTAAAGCATGAAAGGGTCCGGGCCATGGCCATAGCTTGTACGTGTGCTTTAGTTGTTGTGGTTTTCGGGTTGGTATTAAAAGGCGATGTTTTGTGGCATACCGATTTGCCGGAAAGGGTTGAAGAACCGATGGAGGAAATTGTTTTAAATTCCCCTGAAGAAGACGATTTTGTGCGGGAGCCCAAGCTATCAGATGACGATGAAAAGGTGCAACCCAAGCAACCACTGGTCATAGATCTATCAGACGTCAGAATAGATTTGGAGACCGAGATGGTGCAAATAAATGAGCCTACCCCATATGGTAGGGAACTCCTCTATTCAGCCGGCAACTCTTCCAGCATCGAAGGCCCCGTGCTTACCAAACTTTTTCTGTATAACCTGGATACCATGGAGCAAACTCAGGTTGCTGAGACCAAGGTTAAGTTTGGCGAGATCTATGAAGGAAGGTTCAACGAGAATTGGATTGTGTGGCTGGATACAAATCAAAGCGGTACCAACTATATATATGCCTTAAATAGAAAGACGGGAGAAATATCTCAGGTTAAACGCTGTGATCTCAATAAACCACAGCTGGTGCTGTACGGCGATAACCTCGTATGGGTAGAGCAAAAGGACGAGGAAAATGACAGGATGTATCTGTATAATTTTAAGTCAGGGGAGCCTGTAATCCTTGAAAGCTTTAACAATCCCACGTATGGGACATGTCCACCTGCATTGTACGATGATATCTTAGTATGGGTGTGCCCGTCGCCGGAGGACGCGGGCAAAAGCATTATCAAAAAGCTGGACCTTAAAGAGGCATTGACGATAGGGGCAGCTACGGCACAGGATTCTGTCATCCAGCCAAGCGGGGATGGGCCCGTAGCTCAGCCTGACGATATCTCCGCAAACGATACATTGCAGCAAGGAGAGACAGCTATTGAAGTCGAGATCGTTGACGTTGAGGGCGAGGGTGAACTGAGACAAGGAGAGAACCAGGATGATGAGATTTACGAGCAGGTAGAGGCCGAAGTGGTGGAGCCACAGATCATAGACCCTCAAGGGTTTGCTATTTATCCTCAGACCAACGGCCAGGTAATCGCCTGGTTGGACAGCCTTAATCCTTCAGATGCCAGGTTGCTGATGACCAGAGACGATGGCAAGACCATACAGGTGGTTGCACAGGGCGTTGGAAGGCTATTTGGAGTAGGGGACAAATTTATAGTCTATACCCAGAATGATTCTATAATGCTATATTTTTGGGAAATAGATTGCTATGCTCGGCTTACCAAACCCGATGAAAAGGGGATGCTGTCCAAAGCTTGCGTGGCGGGCAATGTGGTGGTATGGTATGATATAACCGATGCATCCCAAAGAAAAGATAAAGTAAGAATCAGCATCATTGAACAACCGGATATATAAAAAGTACAAATGGAGGGGTTATGGCTAAACCGAGGAAGGTATTTGTATGTCAGGAATGCGGGTATGAGTCCCCCAAGTGGATGGGCAGGTGCCCTTCCTGCCAGCAGTGGAATACGTTTGTGGAAGAGATACAGTTCAGAAGCCATGATGCTACTGAGCTAGATGTGATGTTGCATTCCAGGCCTGAAGCTCTTAAGGAAATAAGCCTGCAGGATGAGGAAAGATATACCACTGACCTTGAAGAGTTGGACCACGTGCTGGGTGGAGGGATCGTAAAAGGCTCTTTGATATTGATAGGCGGTGATCCAGGGATTGGAAAATCGACCTTGCTGCTTCAGGTGTGTAACTCTTTGGCTGATAGGCATGGAACAGTGCTCTACGTTTCGGGCGAGGAATCCGTCAAGCAGGTAAAGATGAGAGCCAACCGCCTCAATATATCGGCCGGCAGGCTATATCTGGTCTCAGAGACCAACATGGACGTGATACTCTCCCATGTTGAGACGCTGAGGCCGGAATTTTTGGTCATAGACTCAATTCAAACGGTGTTTCTGCCGCAACTGTCATCCGCTCCCGGCAGCGTAACGCAGGTTCGCGAAGCTACGGGAGTGCTCATGAAGCTGGCCAAGAACGAAGGGATTACCGTATTTGTAGTGGGGCATGTGACAAAGGAAGGGGCAATTGCAGGGCCAAGGGTTTTGGAACATATGGTGGATGTCGTTCTCTATTTTGAAGGGGATAGGCACCACAGCTATAGGATACTGCGTGGAGTGAAAAACAGGTTTGGTTCTACCAATGAGATAGGCGTTTTTGAGATGAGGGACAGGGGACTTGTCCAAATACATAACCCTTCTGAAATTTTGCTTTCCGAGCGAACCCAAGGGGTGCCTGGGTCAGTAGTGCTGTGCAGCATGGAGGGAACCAGGCCGGTGTTGGTGGAAGTGCAGGCCCTGGTCAGCACCACCGCTTTTGGCATGGCGCGCCGCATGTCTACCGGCATCGATTATAATCGCGTCATCCTGCTCATGGCGGTTCTTGAGAAAAGGGTTGGAATGCAGCTGTATGACCAGGATGCCTATGTCAACGTGGTAGGAGGACTCAAAATAGATGAGCCGGCCGCTGATTTGGCTGTGGTTACCGCCATTGCTTCCAGCTTCAGGAATATTCCGGTAAGCCCCGAGATGGTGGTGATGGGGGAAGTGGGGCTGACGGGCGAGGTCAGAGGGATAAGCCATATCGACAAGAGGATCAACGAAAGCTTGAGGCTGGGTTTCAAGCAGTGCGTGATACCCCGCGATAATTTGAAAGGCCTTGTCATTCCAAAGGGCATGGAGGTAATGGGCGTTGGGACCATATCCGAGGCCCTAGAGGTGATTTTGGGGCTCTAAATCGGGAAAAGTTTCATGCTTTAAGCTGCAATGCCATGGGTATAGCCTTTCGATTGGCTGCCATTAGACATTTCATTGGTGAATTCCATTTTTGCCTTCGTTTTATTTCCATTTCGTTATTTCTACCTTATTATCCCTACATTTCTGCGAAAAAATGTCGCCGTTACACCTTTTAGTAAATATTCAGTATAAAGATTACAGCGCTAAAGGAACAAGATTTTATGGCTCAATTATATAAGCCATAGTAAGTTCCTTGTATGCTTGGTGATCGCAAAATTTTTGTTTTTGCTGATATTGACAAGCTCGTTTCCTATGTGTTAGAATGTTACTTTTATTGACAGTATCAGAAACTTGTGGTATAATAAAGAAAATATTGTACCAAAAGGGAGGCTTTTTTATGGTTTTTCAGGTGGGGGATAAGGTGGTTTATCCGATGCACGGTGCCGGCATCGTGAAGAGCATAGAAGAGAGGGAGATACTGGGCGAGAAGCAGGAATATTATGTGCTATATTTCCCTATAATGAAGATAACGGTAATGATCCCCACCAAGAATGTTGAACAAATGGGTTTGAGGCAGGTTATATCCAGAGATGAAGTCGATAAGGTGATGGATGTTTTGAACGGGGAACAGACCAACATGCCTACCAACTGGAATAAGCGGTACAGATTAAATATGGATAAGATAAAAAGTGGGGATATATATGAGATTGCCGATGTGGTGAGAAATTTGACTTTAAGGGATAGGGAGAAGGGCTTGTCTGCTGCTGAACGGAAGATGCTCAGCAGTGCCAGGCAGTTCCTCATCAGCGAGCTGATGCTGTCCATAGATGGAAGCGAAGATGAGGTTGCAGCGCTGGTTGATAGGGTCATTTTGGAAAGACAGGCCGAGTGAGATCCCTGGGCAAGGGTATGATAAGCTGTGCTTGACCTTATAAAATTTGGTAGAGTGTCAATAATAATAAAAGGGGACTTGGGCTTGGGATTGGCTTTGGAGAGGAGAAATATGGAGTCTTTGGAGGATGGCATGACCGAAAAAGAGGAGGTGAAGATGTGCTGGTAAAGGCTTTTAGAGGAGCGTTGACGGTATGTGGCGCCGTCATGGGTATCGGGGCGGCGTGGTGGATTACCAATTTGCTCAACAGCCAGGGGATAACGTTTGTGCCAATGTATCAGGATGCTATTGTTTATTTGCTTTGCTGCTTAACATTTGCAATTATTGTTTTCGTTTTTTCCAACAAGCTCATATCTTTAACGGTTAGATTTACAAAAGCGATAGAAAAAAAGCTACAGGAGATGCCTTTAACCGATGTGATATTGGGTGCTGGCGGGCTGATCGTTGGGTTATTCATAGCTTATCTCATCAGTTTCCCATTAAATCAAATTGCTCTGCCGGGAGTTTCAATATTTCTGACGGTGGTTATTTACATACTGCTGGGGTATCTGGGGATAAGCGTTGCCATAAAGAGAAGGGATGAACTTAGCTGGCTTTGTCCCCATAAAAAGGCGTCAAAGGATAAGGACATGTTCGACGGCTATCGCGCTCAACCCAAAATTTTGGATACCAGCGTAATAATCGACGGAAGAATATTCGATATATGTAAAACCGGATTTATAGAAGGTCCGCTGATTATTCCCAGCTTTGTGCTGGAGGAATTAAGGCATATAGCCGATTCTTCTGATGCCCTAAAGCGCAACCGCGGACGGCGTGGCCTCGACATACTGAACCGTATCCAAAAAGAGCTGAATATTCCGGTGAAGATTTATGAAAAGGACTTTGATGATTCGGTTGAAGTGGATACCAGGCTGCTTAAAGTGGCCAGGCTTCTGAACGGCAAGATCATTACCAACGACTATAACTTGAATAAAGTGGCAGAGTTTCAAGGGGTGGCGGTGCTTAACATCAATGAGCTGGCAAATGCCATGAAGCCCATAGTTCTTCCCGGCGAAGAGATGGTGGTACAGGTTGTCAAGGACGGCAAGGAAGTAGGTCAGGGCGTCGCCTATTTGGACGATGGTACGATGATTGTGGTGGACGGAGGCAAGAAACACGTGGGTGAGACCATAGGAGTACTGGTCACCAGCGTGCTCCAGACGGCAGCAGGAAGGATGATATTTGCCAAACCTAAACCGGTAGATAAGGTAAGCTGAAGGGTTGACCAAAGGTAGGATGAGAATTCATTATCAAGCAACGGATTGTATTCCGTTGCTTTTTTTTGTATACTGTAGTAGGCATAGAAAGCTGTCCAGCTTTTGCTGTACCCTTACGGGGCTTATCCATCTACAGGTAAGGTTAGTAGCTTGTGTATTGATTGAATGTCAGTTTAGCAGCCCGTTGTATATAGCAGGGGGTGGAATAGATATAAAAACATGAAGGGGAGAAATTATGCTATTGTAGTTGCAGCTGGACAGGGCAAGCGAATGGGCACCGATGTTAGCAAGCAGTATTTGCTGCTGGATGACAAGCCAGTGGTTGTACATGCGCTTCGGGCGTTTGATGAGCAGCCAGCGATTGAGGCCATTGTACTTGTGGTGGCGCCTTCTGACGTTAAGCGCGTTAAAGATAGCATAGTATCGGAATATGAGTTTAAAAAGCCTGTACTGGTGGTGGAAGGCGGGCAGGAACGCCAGCAGTCGGTGTATAACGGCCTTAAAGCTCTTGGGGAGCTCGGAGATGTTGATATAGTGGTCATCCATGACGGGGTCAGGCCATTTGTGACGGAGCAGATGATACAGGACAGCATTTTAGCGGCTGATAGATATGGGGCTGCTGTGGTGGGAGTTCCCGTCAAGGATACCATAAAAAAAGTGGATGATGAGCAATTTGTAATATGTACCCCTCAGAGGAGCCAGCTATGGCTTGTGCAGACGCCCCAGGCTTTTAAGTATCGCCTCATATGGGAGGCTCATGAGAAGGCCGTGCAGGATGGCTTCTGTGGAACTGACGATGCCGTGCTGGTAGAACGGCTGGGCCATCCGGTTAAAATGGTGATGGGCAGCTATTGCAACATAAAGATTACCACGAGGGAGGATTTGATTTTGGCACGGGAATTTATGGCCGGAGGGTTGGTATATGAGGATAGGCATGGGTTATGATGTGCATCCGCTGGTGGAAGGCAGGGATTTGATCCTGGGGGGAGTTTCTATTCCCTTTGAAAAAGGGCTTAAGGGACATTCAGATGCTGATGTCTTGGCTCATGCTATAATGGATGCCTTGCTCGGTGCTGCGGCGATGGGAGACATAGGCAAGCTGTTTCCAGATACTGATGAAAGATACAGGGGGATATGCAGCCTGGTATTGCTGCGCTTGGTGGGCCAGCTCATAGCGCAGATGTCGTACCGCATAGAGAACATCGATTCCATAGTGGTAGTACAAAGGCCTAAAATAGCGCCATATATTGAACAGATGAGGGAAAATATAGCGCGGGAGCTCAACATTGAATTTGACAGGGTAAGTGTTAAAGCCACTACCACAGAAGGGTTGGGTTTTATAGGCGCCGGGGAGGGCATAGCTGCCTATGCTGTGGCCCTACTGGCTTAAATCCTGCTTAAGTTGAAACCTGTATTATTTTGCTTTTTGCTCGTAATAATATTTTTAAAAAGTGAAGAAAGATTTGTTTGGGCGCTAAAATGGCTACAGTTTGAACGTGCAGGGCAATACGCGTTGTGCTTTAATGGTGTCCAGGCAAGATCTTAAATACCCAGGGGAGGGTTTGATATGAAAAGGTGGATAACGGCTTGCTTATGTGCAGTAGCGTTGTTGATGGGGCAGCTTGGTAGTGTACAGGCTCAGGTGGAGGAAGTGGTAAGCCTTGGTGCCGATTTAAACGAAAAACAGCAACAACAGATGCTAGAACTGTTTGGAGTGAAGGCTGATGAGGTGAAAATAATAAAGGTTACCAACCAGGAGGAGAGGGATTATCTAGAGGGGCTTGTTTCAGAGGATAAGATAGGAACCAGGGCTATATCCTGTGCCTATGTTAAACCTTTATCCGAAGGGGAAGGCTTGGTGGTTGAGACCTACAACATAAGCTGGGTTACAAAAGAGATGTACGCCAATGCTATGGCCACGGCCGGCATAGAAAACGCACGGGTAGTGGCTGCAGCTCCGTTTAGTGTGTCGGGAACTGCAGCGCTAACCGGCATAATGAAGGCTTTTGAAGAGGTATCGGGCAAGGAGCTGGATGAGGAGGCCAAGAAGGTTGCAAATGAGGAGCTGGTAACTACCGGCGAGCTGGGCGAGGACATAGGGAAGGACGAGGCTGCGGCCCTTATAAAGGAAATAAAGGAAAAAATAATTCGAGAGAAGATCAAGGACCCAGAGGACATCAGAAGGATCATATTGCAGATTGCTAAGGAGCTCAATATAGAGCTTACGGAGGAACAGATCAATAGGATTATTGAACTGATGGAAAAGATAAGCAAGCTGGATTTGGATATAAACAAGATAACCTCCCAGCTAGAGAACATCACGCGGCGTTTGGATGACATAAGGAAGACGGTGGAGGAGAATAAGGGAGTACTTCAGCGTATATGGGAGGCCATAAAGAGCTTTATAAGCTGGCTTCAAAATCTCATCGGCAGGTTTAGCGCATAACCGGTATGCAAGTAGGTTTACGGAAAATGTCTACCTGCGCGCTCATTGACTTGTTGATGAGAAATGTAATATAATGAATTATCCCTAGATAGTTTTAACTGGATGAAGTGGGGTTATAAATAAAAAGGATAAAGGCGATGAACGGGAAAAGTAGGCATGTCAAATCCACAGAGAGGGGCAATGGCTACGCTGAGAGTTGCCCTGGATACAGGACGTGCTGAAGGTGCGCCCTGGAGCTGTATCTCCGAAAGGCTGATAGCTGAGTAGGGGATACCGTCCATGCCACGTTACGGCTATAAAGGTGGGGTATTGCTCTAAAGAGCATGCCCAATCAGGGTGGAACCGCGGAAGCCTTCGTCTCTGAGTCTAGGGATGAAGGCTTTTATTTTAACGGCTAAAAATTTTGCAGAAGGGGGAGGTTCATGTTTGATCGAATTCGCAAGGATATCCAGGCTGTACTTGAAAGGGATCCTGCCGCCAGAAATGCTCTGGAGGTCATATTGTGCTATCCGGGGTTTCATGCTATCCTATTGCATAGAATAGCTCATTGGTTTTATGGCAAGGGATTTAAGCTTATAGCGCGGCTCATTTCGCAGTTTAACAGATTTATCACCGGCATAGAAATACATCCCGCCGCTAAAATTGGTGAAGGGCTGTTTATAGACCACGGCATGGGCGTGGTGATTGGGGAAACCGCCGAAATAGGGAATAACGTCACCATATATCAAGGAGCCACGCTAGGGGGGACTGGCAAGGAGACCGGAAAACGCCATCCTACCATAGGGAACAACGTGGTGATAAGCGCGGGCGCCAAAGTTTTAGGGCCTTTCAAGGTAGGAGATAATTCAAAGATAGGAGCCAATGCTGTGGTTTTAAGCGAAGTGCCGCCCAATTGCACGGTGGTAGGCGTGCCGGGGAAGATAGTGAAAAAGGACAACAAGCGAGTGGCATCGGCCAGGGATGAGATTGACCTGGATCAGGTACGCCTTCCTGACCCCGTGGCTGAGCAGATTAAAGAGATATTGGATAGAATCAGCGCCTTAGAAAAGAAGGTAGAGGAATTGGAGGGCAGGTGGAAAGATGAGACTGTGGGGTATTGCTCTAAAGAGCATGCCCAATCAGGGTGGAACCGCGGAAGCCTTC
>NZ_VSCO01000089.1:0-7350 GCF_047459465.1 Caldicoprobacter sp.
GGCTGAAGCATTTTTTAATTCTTCTAACATGGCTACCCCCATCTTTCACGGAAAAATGAAATTCTAGAAGACAACACACTGCAATATTTTATCATCGCCAATTAGCGCTGTCAACACGTTTAGATACAAAAAATGCCCTTTTTTTGCGCCTTTTGGCCCTAAAAATATATCTTTTTTCTGCTGGTATCGGGAACAATTCCGATACCAGCAGAAAATTTTTATATGACACACGGGTATTCCCGTCCCCAAAATTAAACCGATACAGCAGCTGTCTCCTCAGCTTTTTGGTTTTCGTCCCCTTGAGCCTTGAGCTCTTCCTCGGTGCGCACCTCGATATCCCGGTATCTGCTCATACCGGTACCAGCCGGAATGAGCTTACCGATGATGACGTTCTCCTTAAGGCCCATCAAAGGATCTATCTTACCTTTTACAGCTGCATCGGTCAATACGCGCGTAGTCTCCTGGAACGAAGCAGCCGACAGGAAGGAATCGGTAGCCAGCGATGCTTTGGTGATTCCCAACAGCACCCTCTTGGCCACAGCAGGCTGCCCGCCCTGCTGCACAATTTTCTCGTTCTCTTTCTCAAACTCGAATATGTCCACCAGACCACCGGGTAACATATCGCTGTCGCCCGGATCCTCCACCCTCACCTTGCGGAGCATCTGCCTGATGATTATCTCTATGTGCTTGTCATTTATATCTACACCCTGGTAACGATAAACCTTCTGAACCTCCTGCAGGAGGTAAGCCTGCACGCCTTTTACGCCCTTTATCTTTAATATATCGTGCGGATTGACCGAACCTTCGGTAAGCTCATCTCCCGCTTCAATCTGCTGCCCATCTTCTACCTTTATCCGAGCACCATAGGGCACCGCATAGACCTTGGTTTCTCCGTCAGGGGATGTTACGATGATCTCCCTCTTCTTCTTGGTATCGTTTATCTTGACGATACCCGAAATCTCGGAAATAAGCGCCAACCCTTTAGGCTTGCGCGCTTCAAACAGCTCCTCAACGCGGGGCAGACCCTGGGTGATGTCCTCGCCGGCAACGCCGCCCGTGTGGAAGGTTCTCATGGTCAGCTGCGTACCCGGCTCCCCTATGGACTGGGCAGCAATGATGCCAACAGCTTCTCCTACGTTAACGGGATGACCGGTGGCCAGATCTATGCCGTAACACTTAGCGCACACGCCATACTCGGTACGGCATGTAAACACGCTGCGTATGCACACCTTTTGAATGCCGGCTTTTACAATACGCTCGGCCTTTTCATGGTCAATGAGCTGATTGGTGCGTACTATAACCTCGCCTGTATTGGGGTCTACGACGTCTTCTGCAGCGTAACGCCCTAGAATCCTATCAAACAGTGGTTCGATGACCTCATTGCCTTCCCTTATTTCTGATACTTCAAAGCCCTTTACATCTTCTCCAAGCCTTGCGAAGCAGTCCTCTTCCCGCACGATGACGTCCTGGCTGACATCAACCAATCGCCTGGTAAGGTAACCCGAGTCAGCAGTACGGAGTGCGGTATCGGCCAATCCCTTTCTGGCACCATGGGTGGATATGAAGAATTCCAATACCGTCAAGCCCTCGCGGAAGTTAGAGCGTATCGGTACCTCTATGATGACGCCAGACGGGTTGGCCATAAGGCCGCGCATTCCAGCCAGCTGCCTGATCTGGTTAATGCTACCGCGTGCACCGGAGTGGGCCATCATGTACAGATGGTTAAACGGATCCATAGCTTTCAAAAGGGCTTGAGTCACCTTATCAGTGGTCTCATTCCATATTGATATGATCCTGTTGTATCTCTCCTCATCTGAGATAAGGCCACGGCGATACTGCCTCTCAACCCGTGCTACCTCTTCGTCAGCCTGTTTGAGAAGTTCCTGCTTCTCCTCAGGCACCACTATATCGGATATGCTTATTGTAATGGCACCCTTTGTAGCATAGTGGAACCCCAGCGTCTTTATTTTGTCCAATACTATGGCGGTTTGACTATTGCCGTACTTACGGTAGCACCTGTCAACTATTTCCTCCAGCACCTTTTTGTCTACCACAGTATTGATCTCCAGGTCAAAGGCTTCATCCGGATTATTCCTATCCTTAAAGCCCAGATCCTGTGGAATGGCTTCATTGAATATGACCCTGCCAGGCGTTACATCTATCAGCTTAGATACCCTTTCCCCATTTATCTCCTTTGTAACCCTCATCTTGACGCGGGCATGAAGTCCCACCTGACCGGTCTGATAGGCCATTATTACCTCATCCGGTCCAGTAAATACCCTTCCTTCGCCTTTTTCGCCCTCACGCTCAATGGTGAGATAATAGCATCCTATAACCATGTCCTGAATGGGACATACCACCGGCCGGCCATCCGATGGCTTTAGCATGTTGTTGATGGACAGCATCAAAAACCGCGCTTCGGCTTGAGCCTCCACCGACAGGGGAACGTGCACCGCCATTTGGTCACCGTCAAAGTCGGCATTGTACGCCGTACACACCAACGGGTGAATCTTTATGGCGCGTCCCTCTACTAAAACCGGCTCGAAGGCCTGGATCCCCAGACGGTGCAGGGTAGGTGCACGGTTCAACAGCACGGGATGCTCCTTTATGACCTCCTCCAGCACATCCCATACCTCAGGCCTTACGCGCTCCACCATGCGCTTTGCGCTCTTTATATTATGGGCCAAACCCTTTTCTACCAGCCTCTTCATGACGAAGGGCTTAAAAAGCTCCAAAGCCATTTCCTTTGGAAGCCCGCACTGATACATCTTAAGCTCGGGCCCCACCACGATTACAGAGCGTCCCGAATAATCCACGCGCTTTCCCAGCAGGTTTTGGCGGAAACGCCCCTGCTTGCCTTTGAGCAAATCGCTCAACGACTTAAGCGGCCTGTTGCCCGGCCCTGTGACCGGTCGTCCCCTCCTGCCGTTGTCTATAAGGGCATCCACCGCTTCCTGCAGCATTCGCTTTTCATTCCTCACGATGATATCGGGAGCTCCCAGCTCCAACAACCTCTTGAGGCGGTTATTACGATTTATAACCCGCCTGTAAAGGTCGTTAAGGTCAGAAGTGGCAAACCGGCCACCGTCCAGCTGTACCATAGGACGAAGGTCAGGTGGGATGACCGGAATTACATCCAATATCATCCATTCGGGTCTGTTGCCCGATTTCCTGAAAGCTTCCACCACTTCCAGCCGCTTGATGATGCGTATGCGCTTTTGCCCCGTAGCCGTCTTAAGCTCCTCTCGCAACTCTTTGGACAGCGCATCCAGGTCGATCTCCTGAAGCAGCTCCTTTATGGCCTCTGCGCCCATCCCGGCACGGAACCTGTTGCCGTACGTCTCCTGGTACTCCCGATATTCCCTTTCGGTCAAAAGCTGCTTTTTGACCAGAGGGGTATCGCCCGGGTCTATTACCACATAAGCAGCAAAATACAGCACCTTTTCCAAAGCCCGTGGCGACATATCGAGCAACAAGCCCATACGGCTAGGCACACCCTTGAAGTACCATATGTGGGATACCGGGGCAGCCAGTTCAATATGACCCATGCGCTCACGGCGCACTTTGGATTTAGTAACCTCTACTCCACAGCGATCGCAAATGATTCCTTTATAGCGGACCCTTTTGTACTTCCCACAATGGCACTCCCAGTCCTTGGTAGGTCCAAAAATCCTCTCACAAAACAGCCCATCCTTTTCGGGCTTTAAAGTCCTGTAGTTTATGGTTTCGGGCTTTTTAACCTCACCCCGAGACCATTCGCGGATTTTATCAGGGGAAGCTAATCTAATCTGTATAGAATCAAAGTTATTGAGTTCCACCGAAGCGTCCGCTCCCTTCTTTAATAGTCTTGTTCATCGTCGTCCATGTCCTTCAAGGCATCTAAATCGTCCAAATCCTCCAGGCCAGGTATGTCCACGATGTCGTCCAAGTCAAAGTTATCCAGCTCTTCATCTTCAAAGCCCTTCTCTTCATCTTTTTCTTCTATCGGCTCTTCCACAACCTCATCTTTTTCTCGCCCTTCTATATTCACGCCTAGCTCTTCTATGTCATCATCGACTGTTTCCTTGATGGCTATCTCCTCTTTTTCTTCTGATAGTACCTTTACGTCAAGCCCTAAACTCTGCAGCTCTTTGATAAGCACCTTAAACGACTCGGGAACACCCGGCTCTGGGATATTTTCGCCTTTTACGATAGCCTCGTATGTCTTGACGCGCCCTACTACATCATCGGATTTTACAGTCAGCATCTCTTGCAGGGTATGGGCAGCGCCATAAGCCTCTAAAGCCCAAACCTCCATCTCGCCAAATCTCTGCCCGCCGAATTGCGCCTTACCTCCCAGAGGTTGCTGAGTAACCAAGGAATAAGGTCCAGTGGAACGAGCGTGGATCTTGTCATCCACCAGGTGGACCAGCTTCATCATGTACATGTAACCTACAGTCACAGGGTTCTCAAAGGGCTCACCAGTACGGCCATCGTAAAGGGTAACTTTCCCATCCCTGCTGAAACCGGCTTTCTCAAGAGCTTCCATGATATCCTCTTCGTTGGCGCCGTCGAAAACCGGCGTAGCCACGTACCAGCCAAGGACTTTGGCCGCCAGTCCCAGATGCGTCTCCAGCACCTGTCCAATATTCATACGGGATGGAACGCCCAGAGGATTGAGAACTATCTCCAGAGGAGTACCATCAGGCAGGAAAGGCATATCCTCTTCGGGCAATATCCTGGATATGACCCCCTTGTTTCCATGGCGCCCGGCCATCTTATCGCCCACCGAGATCTTACGCTTCTGCGCCACATAAACCCTTACCATTTGATTTACACCCGGCGGCAATTCGTCGCCGTTTTCACGGCTAAACACCTTTACGTCCACCACTATTCCGCCTTCGCCATGGGGAACCCTCAGCGAGGTATCCCTGACCTCCCGGGCCTTTTCCCCGAATATGGCCCTCAACAACCTCTCTTCCGCAGTCAGTTCGGTCTCGCCTTTAGGAGTTACCTTGCCCACCAGGATATCTCCAGCCCTTACTTCAGCGCCTACCCTTATGATGCCTCTTTCATCCAGGTCCTTGAGAGCGTCTTCGCCTACGTTGGGTATTTCCCTGGTTATCTCCTCGGGCCCCAGCTTGGTATCGCGAGCCTCCACTTCGTACTCTTCTATATGGATAGAAGTGTAAACATCCTCCTTTACCAGCTTTTCGCTGATCAGGATAGCGTCCTCGTAGTTATAACCTTCCCATGGCATAAATCCGACCAAAACGTTTCGCCCCAGTGCCAGCTCGCCGTGATCGGTGGAAGGCCCATCCGCTATGACTTGTCCCTTTTCAACCCGTTGTCCCGCCTCTACAATTGGGCGCTGATTTATACAGGTACCCTGATTGGATCGGGCAAACTTTATGAGCTGGTACACCCGTTCATTACCGTTATCCTCTTTAATTATGATTTGGTCAGCCGAAACCTTTTTAACCACGCCGGACTCTTTGGCTACCACTACTACTCCAGAGTCTCTGGCAGCTCTGTACTCCATACCTGTTCCGATTATAGGCGCATCGGTGCGTATAAGTGGAACAGCCTGGCGCTGCATGTTGGAACCCATGAGAGCGCGGTTGGCGTCATCGTTTTCCAGGAAGGGGATAAGAGAAGCAGCCACAGACACGACCTGTTTGGGCGAGACGTCCATCAGCTCTACCTGTTCCCTTGGTACTTCATAAATCTGATTCCTGAACCTGGCCATGACGCGCTCGTTTGCAAAGTATCCGTTTTCATCCAGCTTCTCGTTGGCCTGCGCAATGACATACTCGTCCTCTTCATCGGCAGTTAAATAAACTATCTCATTGGTTACCCTCTTGTTTTTCTGATCTACCTTCCTGTAGGGAGACTCGATGAAGCCATACTCATTGATGCGGGCATAAACGCTGAGGGAGTTTATCAAACCAATATTAGGCCCTTCCGGGGTCTCTATGGGACAGATTCGACCATAGTGGGAGTGGTGTACGTCTCTTACCTCGAAACCTGCGCGTTCACGGCTCAACCCTCCAGGCCCCAACGCGCTTACCCTTCGTTTGTGGGTGAGTTCTGATAGAGGATTGGTCTGGTCCATAAACTGAGAGAGCTGGCTGCTGCCGAAAAACTCTTTGATGGCTGCCACCACAGGTCGAATATTTATGAGAGCTTGAGGCGTCACCGTCTCTACATCCTGTATGGTCATTCTCTCCTTGATCACTCTCTCCATGCGCGACAGCCCAATTCTAAACTGATTTTGCAGCAGTTCGCCTACGGCCCGCACGCGCCTGTTGCCCAGATGATCGATATCATCGATGTGCCCTATGCCATTAAATAGATGAATAATATAATTTACAGAAGCCACAATATCATCTGCTACTATATGTTTTGGAATAAGCCTGCTTAAGTTTTCCTTCAAAGCCTCTTTTAGCTCCCGCTCGCTTAAATTCTGGTCCAGAATCTCCTTCAAAACGGGATAGTGTACCTTTTCGTTGATGCCCACCTCTCGCGGATCAAAGCTCAAATAATGCTTTGCATCTACAAAATGATTGCCCACTATCTTGATAACTTTTCCGTCCTCCAACAATACCTCTACCTGATTGACTCCGGCATTTTGTATCATCTCAGCTTTCTCGCGGGTAATCTTTTCTCCCTCTTCAGCCAATATCTCGCCAGTGGATGGATCAACGATATCCCGCGCGCATACACACCCATTCAACCTGGTACTCAACGCCAGCTTCTTATTGACCTTATAGCGCCCCACCCGCGCCAAGTCATATCTTTTTGGATCAAAAAACAACGAAAACAAAAGCTGCTTTGCGCTCTCGACGGTAGGTGGTTCACCGGGCCTCAAACGCTTATAGATTTCGAGCAAAGCCTCTTCTTCGGTCTTGGTGTTATCCTTTTCTAAAGTATTGAGTAACCGTGGGTCTTCGCCCAGCACTTCTTTAAGCTGGCCGTCGGTTCCATACCCCAGCGCTCGCAACAGGATTGTCACTGGCAACTTGCGGGTACGATCAACGCGCACGTATATCACATCGCTGGAATCGGTCTCATATTCCAGCCATGCGCCGCGATTGGGTATAATGGTAGCAGAATACATCTTTTTGCCGCTTTTATCGGTTTGCTCGGAGTAGTAAACTCCCGGCGAACGGACCAGCTGGCTAACCACCACGCGTTCGGCTCCATTGATTATAAATGTGCCCCGTTCAGTCATCAGAGGGAAGTCCCCCATAAAGACTTCCTGCTCCTTCACCTCGCCGGTCTCCTTGTTGATGAGGCGAACGCGGACCTTTAGGGGAGCCGAATAATTCATGTCCCTGTCCTTGCACTCCTGCACCGAGTACTTGGGAT
>NZ_VSCO01000090.1:0-7341 GCF_047459465.1 Caldicoprobacter sp.
ACATGCCCGTTCAAAACGGCATATATGCTATAAAGGAGCTTAAGCAAAGGGGTTGTTCCGCCAAGATAATAATGCTCACCGTGCACGACGACCGAGAATATCTCCTGGAAGCAGTAAAAATAGGTGCATCAGGGTATATCATGAAGGATGCTGATGTTGATCATCTTTTGAAGGCTATTAGGGATGTATATCGAGGGGAAACGTACATACAACCCAACCTTTCCAGCAAACTTATAAAGGATTTTGATAGGATGAGCTATAGTTCAGTGAGGAGGCAGTTTAAAGAGCATAACTTAACTCCGAGGGAAATAGAGGTCTTGCTACTCATTGCCGATGGCAAAAACAACAAGGAAATAGCCAATGAGCTGTACATAAGTGAGAAGACGGTTAAAAACCATGTGTCCAATATATTTAAGAAATTGGATGTAAACGACCGTACACAAGCTGCCATATATGTGTTTAAAAATCACTTAAAGTAGTAAATATATTTTATAAATTGCCTCCCCTTCAAAATTGCCTAGCAATGGCCTTTGTTTTATAGTATAATAAGCATGAAAGGGGAGGGAATAAAGTGGGACTCATAAAACAGGGTTTGAAGCTAATGGGGACTCATGCTATCGTATCGCTGATTCAGTTTATATTTATACCCCCATTGTTGAGCATTTTTGAAAATCAAATATACCAATGGCTCGTGGGGCTTGTTTGTATAGCAATGTTCTGGCTGATAGTATATGCTGACATGAGCAAGGTGGGATTGGATGACGCTAAAAAGGATGCTTTCGCCCAGTACAAAGGTTTTATAGCTGGCCTTCTAGCCTCTATTCCCAGCATCATTTTATATTTGCTGGCTATTGCCATGGAGCCTTCAGGCAGCGTTAACTGGTTTGAGATCGCATTGCGTCTCTGGCTGATACCTTATACCAAGATATTTACTACCTTTGATAAGATGATGCCCCATATAGCCATAATACCTATAGCTTTATTCCCCATGGTAGCGGGGATCAGCTATATAGATGGGCTTCGCAAGAGAAAGCAAATTTTAAAAGCGATAGAAAATTCTGAGGCGACGAGGGCCGAGAGATCAAAGGTGAATATAAGCTTTCAAAAGTGAAAATAGGCCTTTAATACGGTACGAAAGTGCCGTTTGAAAGAGAGATACACCCGCTTGTGGCGGGTGTATTTTTTTTTATGAAGTGGTTGTATGGGACTGTATGGAATAATGTTCTATATTTTTGGGAAAATAAAGATATTGCATTAATATTCCGGAGGAGCCGAGCATGGAGGAAAAGGTAAAGGGCAAGCTCATGATAATCGGTGGTGCGGAAGACAAAGAGGGCGAGTGCATAATCCTAAGAAAGTTAGTGGAACTGGCAGGGGGACAAGAAGGGAGTATAGTGATCATGACGGTAGCTACCGAACATTCCGAAACCATAGGCCGGGAATACACCCGTATATTTGAGCAGCTTGGTGTACGCAAGATAAGCGTGATACGCATAGATTCTAGGCGTCATGCCAACCATGATGAAGTGGTAGACAGTATCGATGATGCCACCTGTATATTTTTTACCGGCGGCGATCAGTTGCGCATAACCTCCCTTCTTGGAGGTACTAAAGCTGAAGAGAAGTTAAAGCAAGCCTATTACCGCGGAGTGGTGATTGCTGGAACCAGCGCAGGCGCTTCCGTCATGAGCGAGACCATGATCACCTCAGGCAACGATGAAGATGCGCCCAGGAAGTGTACGCTGAAGATGGCACCAGGATTGGGGCTTCTGAGAGACGTGGTAATAGATCAGCATTTTGCCCAGAGGGGCAGGATCGGACGCTTGCTCACCGCCATAGCGCAAAACCCGCATATGCTGGGAGTGGGAATTGACGAGGATACCGCTATCATAGTAGACGGCGATGCGGTGTTTGAAGTGATAGGTTCCCATGCTGTGACCATACTCGATGGCAAAACTCTGGATTTTACCAACGTTTCGGAGCTTAAACCTGACGAAATACTGGCACTGACTAACGTCATAATGCATGTGCTTCCGGCAGGTTACCGGTACGACATCAAAGCCCGAATGCCAGTGATCAGGAGGTAGTCAACTTGAAAATTTGTGAGCTTAAGGCATTTAAAGGGAGAAATATTTACAGCCATAAAAAGGTAATAAAGATGGTCATTGACTTAGAAGAGCTGGCCAATGTGGCTACAAAGGATATAAAGGGATTTAACGATGCATTGCTGAGGCTGCTCCCCGGCCTGTATCAGCATCACTGCTCCTTAGGTCGGCCGGGTGGCTTTGTCACCAGGCTTATGGAGGGCACCTATCTGGCACACGTCATCGAACACTGTGCCCTGGAGATACAATACCTTCTAGGGTATGAGGTCAGCTTTGGCAGGGCAAGGCAGATGGAAGATTCCACCAAGTATATTGTTGTGTATGCCTATATAAATGAGGTGGCAGGTTTGGAAGCAGGAAGGTGCTCGGTTCAACTGGTGGAAGCCTTGTGCCGTGGTCAGGCTTTTGATCTCGACTTCCATATAAACAGGATAAAAGCTAAGGCCATGAAGAATGAATTAGGCCCCAGTACCAAAGCCATTGTTGAGGCTGCGCAAGAAAGAGGAATCCCAGTTATGAGGATCGGGAATAGCAGCATATTACAGTTAGGGTATGGAAAGTATCAAAAAAGGGTAGAGGCCACCATAACCGAGAATACCACCTGTATTTCGGTTGATATAGCCTGCGATAAATCCCTAACCAAGGAGATATTGAGGGAGGCGGGAATACCCGTCCCTGAAGGAGGCGTATGCACTTCGCTTGAAGAAGCGCTGGATATAGCGCAACAGCTGGGTTATCCCGTGGCAGTCAAGCCCGAAAGGGGAAATCAGGGGAAGGGAGTTTCCCTTAACCTTACCACACCTGATGAAGTAGCTCAGGCCTTTAACATTGCCAAACAAATGGATGAAAACGTCATAGTGGAGAAGTATATCAAGGGAAATGATTACCGCGTGCTGGTGGTAGGCGACAGGGTAGTAGCTGTTGCCCAGCGAATCCCACCTCATGTAGTTGGGGACGGCATACATACTATTGCCCAGCTGGTGGATATGGTTAATAAGGACGAAAGACGAGGGGAAGATCACGAAAAGCCGCTTACCAAAATAAAGATAGATGAAATATCGCTGGCACTACTTAGAAAGCAGGGATACACGCCGGAAAGCGTTCCTCCCGCCGGCAAGGTGGTATATTTAAAGGCCAACGGAAATTTGAGCACTGGTGGAGAAGCCATCGATTGTACCAACAAGATACACCCAGTAAATTGCGAAATTGCGGTAAGGGCTGCCCAGATAATAGGCCTTGACATTGCAGGGATTGATATTGCCTGCCCCGATATTTCCAAGCCCATAGAGGAAGGGATGGGGGCGGTTATAGAAGTAAACGCCGCGCCAGGTATACGCATGCACCTTTATCCATCCAAGGGCAAGCCCAGAAACGTTGCCCAGCACATTATAGACATGCTCTTCCCGCCAGGAAGTAGACACTCCATTCCCATAATTTCGGTTACAGGGACAAACGGAAAGACTACCACCGTTCGCATGATTGCTCATATCTTAAGGACATACGGCTATACCGTTGGAATGACCACCACCGGAGGCGTTTACATAGGCCATCGCTGTGTCATGAAAGGGGATACCACGGGTCCTGCCAGCGCAAAAATAGTATTGACTGACAAGAGGGTGGAAGTAGCAGTGCTGGAGACTGCCAGGGGCGGCATCATCAGATCTGGTTTGGGATATGATCTCAGCGACATCGCTGTGTTGACCAACATCACCGAAGACCACCTAGGGTGTGACGGGATTTATACCCTGGAGGATTTGTTACATGTAAAGTCATTGGTGGTGGAGGCGGTAAAGCCAGACGGATATGTGGTACTCAATGCTGATGACCCAATGGTAGTAGAAGCTGCCAAGCGAGTGAAGTGCAATATAATATATTTCTCCAAACAGGAGGACAACCTCATCGTTCACCGACACATGGCAAATGGAGGGTTGGCGGTATTTTTAAAAGGGCAGTATATCACTATTGCCAATGGAGATGGATTTATACAGTGCATGGACGTTGCCAGCATCCCGGCGACTTACGGCGGGATGCTCACATACAATATCGAAAACAGCCTAGCTGCCGTAAGCGCTGCTTATGCCATGAAAATACCCATAGAAACCATACAAAAAGCCCTGGCTTCCTTCTATACAGATGAGATCCACAATCCCGGCCGTTTTAATGTCTTCAATATAAGAGATTTCAGGGTGGTAGTGGACTATGCCCACAACATCAGCGGCTATACCCAGGTTATAGAGGCCATCAAGAAAATGGGAGCATTACAAACGGTAGGAATTATAGGAGTTCCGGGGGACAGACAGGATGACACCATCAGGTGCATAGGGTTTATAGCCGGAAAGGGTTTTGATCGCATCATCATCAAGGAAGACGTTGACCTGAGAGGCCGATGCAGGGGTGAGGTGGCCAAGCTTCTAAAGGAAGGCGTCCTATCCGCAGGCATGGACCCCAGCAAAGTAGAGATAATTCTTTCTGAGGTTGAAGCCCTTAAGACCGCCATAAGAAGGGCAAAGGCAGGAGATCTGATAGTGATATTTTACGAGAAGTTGGAGCCTGTGATGGCTGTTATAAAAGAGATGTTATCAAACATCGAAGCAGAGGTGAATAGCGATAGGAATGCCGCCATAATGGAATTCAACAGGCTGCAATAGCACTACAAATCCCATTACTACCCCACTCATCGATAAAAGTCGATAAAATTTGTGTTTAGATGCCCCAAAATGAGATTATATATTTTTAATGAGGAGAAAGGGGTAGTGATTGTGGATATATATTTTAAAGAAATAGAGCTGGGGGATAAGCCTATATTTGACCACTATTTTTCTTTAAGACATTATGAGAATTCCGAATTCACGTTTACAAACATGTATATATGGCGGCAGCCCTTCAACTTGAAATTTTCAATCATCGGGGATTGCCTTTGTATCATAGGGAAGTTTGGCAAAGACTTCCATTATTTTTTCCCACCCGTACCCGGAGAAAACAGCAAAATAGATATAGCGGTTCATAAGATGATCCAGTATTTTAAAGAAAATGGGTATCCCGTTATCATGAAAGGGGTTACCGACCTTACCAAGGAAATGCTGGAAGAAGCCGTGCCCGGCTTGTTTAGATTCGAAAGAGATCCCAATAATGATGACTATGTCTATCTTGCCGAGGACCTCATTTACCTGAGGGGCAAGAAATATCATCAAAAGAGGAATCATATCAATAAATTCCTAAAAAGTTATCAGTACACTTATGAGTCGGTGAGCGACAAAAACATAGAGGAGTGCATACAGGCCGAGCTGGAATGGATGAAAAACAAGGATCCAATCCCCGGGCTGGAATATGAAAAGGTGGCTGTGCTGGAGGCATTGCGCAATTTTGATGCTTTAAAGCTCAAGGGCGGTGCATTGAGGATTGACGGCAAGATCCAAGCTTTTGCGCTAGGGGAGCTGCTCAATCCCGAGATGGCGGTCATTCACGTGGAAAAGGCCAATACGCAATATCATGGATGTTATGCCATGATCAATCAGCAATTTGCTGAGCATTGCTGGAAGGATGTGCGCTATATAAACCGTGAAGAGGACATGGGGTTACCCGGATTACGGCAGGCAAAGAGGTCATACCATCCCGTTAAGATGGTGGAGAAATACACGGGTTATCTAGCGGAGGAATGATCATGGAGATAAGGTTTGCTGGCCCCGATGATATGGCGCAAATAAAGAGACTGTGGGAGTACTGCTTTGATGATCCTCCAGAGTTTGTCAATTGGTTTTTCAGCAGGAGATACAAGGATCAAAATACTTTGGCGGTATACGAGGGAGGCAGCATACGCTGCGCCCTTCAGCTTTTACCTTACAAAATCATGCTCAGGGACCAACCTCTCAAGACGTCATACTTGGTGGGCCTTTCGACCTGGCCCCAATACAGGGGAAGGGGCGATGCAAGGGCACTCATACGGCATGCTTTGGAAATCATGCGCATGCGGCAGGAGTGGGTGTCCATTTTGCTGCCCTTTCGCTATGATTTCTACAGGAAGCACGGCTGGGAGATATGTTACCATCATTTAATGTACCGCGGGGGTAGGGAGATGTTGGGGCCGGCAGGTAAAATCCTGGAAGACATAATACCTGCCGATAAAGGGCAAATACACCTGATGAATATGTGTTACCAAAAATTTATGGAAACATATAATGGATATGTAGTGAGAAATGAAGATGACTGGGATCGGTTGCTGGATGACCTCTATATAGCCGGTGGCACTGGGTACATAGCAGTAAAGGATTCTCAAGCGATTGGTTATGTGCTCTTTGAGATTTCAAACCGCCAATGCAAGGTTAGGGAGCTGATTTATACCAGTCCGGAGGCCCAGAAAGCGCTCATGAGGCTTATTGCCAACCACTATTCCCAGATTGATTCCATCGTGTGGAATGCGCCGCCGGATGACATTTCCTATATGGATATGCCCGATCCCAGGGGGATGATGTATAAACAGCCTTACGTAATGGGGCGTATCGTAGATGTGGGGCAAGCGTTGAGGATACTAAAACCTCTAAGAGAAGTTGAGTTGGACATACAGGTTGTTGACCCAGTGCTGGAATGGAACAATGGAGTTTTTAGCCTACGTAATGCTGGTGGGGCTATGGAAGTATCGTCAAGCGACGCATCGCCACAAGCCGTGATCCCAGTCACAACCCTTGCACAGCTGTTGTGGGGGTATATAACCCCAGCGCAAGCTAAAAAGCAGGGTAAGCTTGATGTTAATGATCAAAGAGCAATGGATCACCTGGAAACCATATTTACACCAGCGGTAAATTACATAATAGAGGATTATTAATTGCCTTAGAATTTTAACCTGTGTCAAAGCAAGAATGTTACTATATGCGTTTTTTAAGCGTTGTTTTTCTTTTTCGCCAAATGGGAATTAATATTTCTTATTGACAACTTTTAAGCGACTTTTTATACTTGAGTTTATGTAACCAAACAGAGCGGCCCGTTGGGCAAAAATTTAAAGTTCAAATTTGTAGGTGGTATCAAGATTTGAAGGTTATTATTATTTTAGCCGGCTTAATAGGCGGCTTTTTTGTTGAGCTAGAAGCGATGCGATTGACCGAAGCTGCAGTGGCAAGGGCCCTTAACGCAGAAAGAATGGGCAAAAAATTTTTTGTATATTTGGCAGCCAAAAACTTCATTATTTTGGTTATTTTAACTTTGGCAGCTGCCTGGTCAACGATGCTTTTGTTGTCCTTAAGTG
>NZ_VSCO01000091.1:0-7276 GCF_047459465.1 Caldicoprobacter sp.
CCAAAACTCTTATGTACTTAAACTTTTATGTACTTAAAAGGCTGGTATGTGATACAATTATTAGTATTCATTTCATTAGAACCAAGCAGGGGGTGAAAGCATGTATAGTTTCCCTAAGGGCTTATATGTCGATGTCCGCATAGAGGAGACCTTTGAGACCAAAATCAGCTTTAAAAAGGATGTACTTCAAGAACAGAAAGTTCGCAGCAACAAAGGGGCTTTTATCAGGGTTTTCGATGGCAATAGGTGGTATTACAGTTCTTTGACCGATTTAAGCCGCGTGCAGGAGTGTATAGATGCTCTGGCACGGATGGCCACGCCCAACAACAATATCATGGAACATCCAATTGTTAAGGCTTTTGAAGTCAATAGGGATAGGATCATTCAGTACGAGAAGGATTCGGTAACCGATATTCCAGTAGCTGAGAAGCAGGCCTTGCTGGAAGGGTATTTAAAGCTGCTGGATTATCCCGAAATTGTACACCATACTTCTTATTATGTCGACAACAAGACAATTAAGTCGATCTATTCGTCAAAGGGGACGGCGGTTACCTTTGACAAACAGACCTGTGGTATTCGCTTTAACCTGGAGCTTGCTTATGGCGATAATAAAAACCACGATATTATTTCCAAAGCGGCCATACGCTTCGATGAGCTTAAAGAGCTTGATGATTATTTTAAAGAGAGGATTGAAAAAGCCGTTGCTTTTGTAAGGGAGGCGGTGCCAGTAGAGCCGGGCATATATACGGTATTGTTGAGCCCTGAGGCTACAGGAGTGTTTACCCATGAGAGTTTCGGGCATAAGAGCGAATCGGATTTCATGGTGGGGGACGAAACCATGAAAGCCGAGTGGGCCCTTGGCAAGATCATTGGACGGGATTTGCTTACCATAGTGGATGATGGCTTAGTTCCGGGCAATGGCTATACGCCCTATGACGACGAGGGGACTAAGGGTAAAAAGACGTATATCGTGAAAAACGGCAAGCTTACGGGCAGGTTGCACAGCGCCGCCACCAGCGCAGCTTTGGAGGAGCCTCTTACCGGGAATGCAAGGGCGGTCAATTTCCAATTTGAACCTATAGTTCGCATGACAACCACATACATTGAGAAGGGAGATCGTCCCCTCAAGGATATTATCGCTGAAATAGACAAGGGCATCTATGTGGAGACCATCAGGCATGGCTCTGGGATGTCCACCTTTACTATGACGCCTTCCCGAGCGTATATGATTGAAAACGGCAGAATCACCACCCCGGTTAAGGTGTCGGTTATAACCGGCAGCGTATTTGAGACTCTTGCAGAAGTGGACGCGGTAAGCCAAGAATTTGAGCTGCTGAGCTTTATAGGGGGCGGTTGTGGTAAGATGGAGCAGTATCCTTTGCCGGTGGGGTTTGGAGGCCCATATATACGGGTACGAAAGCTAAATGTGCAGTGAAAGATAGAGCGTTTTTGGGCATGAATTTCTTGCGGGATTTTGGATTTAACTGTGACCATATGATGGTGGGAGGTGTAGTTATCGATGGAGAAGGAATTTATAACCATACATGAGAAGGAGACAGCGGTGAAGGTTCAGAATACCAGGGTCAACGCCGTGCGCATGAAGGATATAGTAAAAAAAGGCGTCAGGGTATACAAGGATAGAAAGATAGGCATCTCGGGCGCTATAGGCGAGGTTCCCGATGAAATTCTGCTTGAAAATGCCGTGCAGAACTTGAACGCCGGCATTTCCTACCCCTATGAACTATCGGGCAACCTTAAGGACCACCGAGATTATGGGAAAAACAGGATGAGCGGAGACCAGCTGTTGGAACGCGCCGAAAAGATACTAGAGAGGCTTAGAACCGAATATTCCGACTTCGATTTCAATGAGATCATACTGACCAGGGATGTAAGCTGGCAGATGAAAAACACCAAGGGTCTAGACCTTGAATATAAAGATGCTTATATGATCCTAACGCTGATATTGAAGGAAAAGAAATCGGCCAACGTGATAGATGGCTATTTAGAGTATTATGGCAGGGATTTTGACCTTGATAAGTTCTGGGAGTTTAACAGCCAACTTCTTGAGGCCTATCGGCATAAGGTTCCACTCCCAGAGGGAGACACCTTACCGGTGTTTACCTTTGAGTTTTCTGAGCTGCAAAAGTTCCTGTCACGTTCGCTCAACGGCGAGATATACGCAACCGGCGGTTCCATCTTCAGCAACAAATTGGGGCAAAAGCTCTTTAACGAAAAAATTACCATTGAACAGAACATGTCTCCAATATACAGGGCCGAGCCTTTCTTTGATATGGAAGGCGTGGTATTGAAGGATGACCGTTATACTTTGATAGAGAATGGCAGGCTTGTCAATGTATACACCGACAAAAGGACGGCTGATGTTTACAAGTTGCCTCATACGGGAGCGGCATCGGGCGACTATGACGGCATGCCTACACTTCTCAGAGCGCCTGTACGCTTTGCCGTAGATTCCCATGATATAAAATCGGCACTGGGCGGTAAAATGGGGATATTGGTGGCAGTGAGTTCCGGGGGAGACTTCACGGCCGATGGAAGCTTTGCAGCGCCGGTGCAGGTGGGCTTTTTATTTGATGGGGAGCACATCATAGGAAAGCTTCCCGAGTTTGGCATCCGCTCTCACCTGTATAAGATGCTGGGGGAGGATTATATCGGAACGTTTGAAAATAAGAATTTCTATTTCGGAGAGGGTATGCAGCTCCAGGGATATTATATGACCATTGTGAGGTAGTCTATTTTAGGCTTTTTGAGCTAATGTAGCCAGGTATGGCCGTTAGAAACAAGGCCGGGACCTATCGGGTTTATATGCACAGGGGCATATATTATGCGGGCGACAAGCAGGACAATAGCCTACTACCTTCTGCCCGCTTTTGCTTTTTTGCTACCAAGCTGTAAGTGGCGGCTATCATTCTCTCCGTTACGGCCAATACGGTTTTTGGAGGTCTAAGGATGAGGCCAAAACGTGGCAAAGGATAAATGACGGGAAGCAGATGTTTGGAGATATATCCGCAGCATTAGCGGGGATCCGCGGGTGTTTGGGCGCGTCTATATTAGCACGGGTACGAGAGGGGTGCTGTGGGGCGAGCCGCCCTGTGGTTGTATTTCAAATCTAGGTGGGAAAGGTGAAACGCTGGCGTGCGAAATGTTTAACCTGTTGCATGAAAGGCCTTGTAATTGCCGCTTGCAGGCAGTTACAAGGCCTCTTTATATGCTATTGGACAGATTAGGCTTTAATTGGACGTTCCCTTCTAAATTAGTCTTGTGTCTTCGCACAAAATTAAGGGGATTGGCTTATCTTGCGCTATATGCTTTACATCATCTAATACGAGATAGTAGGATGTATGAAAACGTGATTTATAGGGGGTTGTCCGTCACCTGTGCGGTCCAGGAAAAATTATCCGTATTGTCGTGCCGTGCCCTGGTTGGCTTTCCAGCTCTATTCTGGCGTTGTGGTGCATTGCCACGTGCTTCACTATGGAAAGCCCCAGGCCGGTGCCGCTTGTTCGGTTTGATCTGCTTTTGTCGACCCTGTAAAAACGCTCAAATACCCTGTTCTGATGTTCTTTAGGGATGCCTATTCCCGTATCAGATACGGTCAAAACCACTTCTTTTGCGCTTTGAGAGATGTTAACATCTACTCTACCGTTTTCTTTGTTGTATTTAATGGCGTTATCGCAGAGGTTGTATATCATCTGCTCGAGGATCTCCTCTATGCCAAACACAAATCCGTTTTGGCCCGATACCGAAACGATGACGCTTTTTTCCCTTGCCTGCGGTTCTAACCTGGCACATACCCTTTTCGACAGTTCGAGCAGGTTTACGCGTTTGCGTGGGATGTCAATGTTATCTTCGTCAAGGCGTGAGAGCCTGATGATGTCGTCTATAAGGGCAATGAGGTGGTTGGCTTCGTTGTAAATGCGCTCAGCAAAGCCGGGGATATCTTCGATCTTTACCATACCGTTTTTGATGATTTCGGCATATCCCAATATCGATGTAAGTGGCGTTTTAAGTTCGTGAGATACGTTGGCCGAAAACTCACGGCGTATCTGTTCTGCTGCACGTTTTTCGGTTATGTCAAGAATCAAGACAACGGCTCCCTTTACTCGTCCGTTGACCCACACAGGGTTGGTGGTAAGCTGGTAGTGACGATCGCCCATTTCGAGTATTTCCTCGCAGTGGTCGCCTTCGAGAGCTTTTTTTACTGCAGCCCGTAAAGTCAAATTGCGACTTAAAGTGAGGATGTTTCTGTGGAGATAATTGCTGCTGTCGTGGCCTCCAAATATGCGTATGGCGCTTTTGTTGACGGACAGGATATCGGCTTTTTCGTTGAGCAATATCAATCCTTCGCTCATGTTTTCGGTGATAGCGTTAAACTCTTCGTGCTTTTCCTTTAAGGTGTGCATCTGGTTTTCTATCTGCTTGTTCTGCTGTGCTATGCGGATAAGCAGAGGAGATAATTCATCATAGACATCATTGGACATGGGATTTTGTAGATTCAGCGCATTTATGGGCTCAACTATTTTTTTTGTCTCCCGATTGGCTATAAGTAGGGCAAGTGCAAAAGTGACGGCAATGATGCACAATATATAGGGCACAAAACTCAATATGGCGCTGTAAACGCTGTCCATCACGTTTGCTACCCGCAGCACCATGCCGTTTTTCAGAAGGACGGCGCAATAGAAGGTTTGCTTGCCCAGAGTCCTGGACAGGCGCACTGACTTTCCGATTCCACTCTTTAAGGCGGCTGATACTTCTGGTCTGCCTTTATGGTTTTCCATATTTTCAGCTTTTTCAATGCTGTCAAACAGCACGGTGCCATCGTCTGCTATAAGCGTTATGCGATGTGCCTTGGTTGATACGCTGTGCAAAAAAAGGCGTGGGTCTTCAGTGGTTTCAAGGCTGGCCGCAATGTAAGACGCCTCTTTTTCTATTTCACGCTGCATGATATCGAAAATTTGCCGATACATGACGACGAAGGTCAGCATGCTTGAGAGCAAAACGGTTAATATAGCAAGCAAACACATGCTTAAGAATATTCTCCGCTTCATCTTTGGCCTCCGATTCGATATCCCACTCCCCGCACCGTTTCTATCAATTTGCCCCATTCTCCTAGCTTTTGCCTGAGCGAGCGGATATGAACGTCGACGGTGCGGGTTTCGCCGTCGAAGTCATAACCCCAAACCGCCTCAAGGATTTTATTTCGATTCAAGACGATGCCTTCATTTTCCATAAGATAGCGTAACAGTTCGAATTCCTTATGGGTTAGTTCTAATTTGTTGCCGTTGACGGTCACTTCATATTTATGGGGGTCCAGGGTTATAGGGCCCACCTCTAAGGTCTGCATGGATGTGCTACCTCTGGGTGAAGCGCGGCGTAGTACCGCCTTGATGCGCGAGACCAGCTCCATCATGCCAAACGGCTTTGTGATGTAATCATCAGCTCCGCTGTCCAAGCTAATCACCTTGTCGTATTCGGTGCTTTTGGCTGTAATCATTATGACTGGGATTTCTCTGGTGGCAGGGTCGGATTTCAGCCTTTTTAGAATCTGTAGCCCGTCTTGGTCGGGCAGCATGATGTCCAAGAGCACGAGTTCGGGCTTTTGCGCTGACAGCGCTCTAAAAAACGCTTTGCCGTTTTCAAAGCCCTGGGCTTCAAATCCCACTGCCCGTAGCGTGTATACCACCAGTTCCCTTATGTTATCGTCGTCTTCAACGAAAAAGATCATATCCTTTCTCCACCTTTATGGATCCCCGTTATGGAGTATTCCACCCATTCTGCTATGTTGGTGGCATGGTCGCCTATTCTCTCAAAATATTTGGCAACCAACAGGAGGTCGACAGCATATTCTCCGTTTTGCTTGTCCTTGCCTATAATATCTATGATTTCCTTTTTTACCTGATTAAACAGGTCATCCACCACGTCATCGTAATCTATGACCGCTCGCGCCAGATCCAGGTCCCGTCTCACGTAGGCATCGATGCTGTCGGTTACCATTTTAATGGTTGCTCTGGCCATTTCGTCTATATGCACGGCGTTGTCCACGGAGTGCAGATTCCCAAGTAGGATTATTTCGGATATATCAGCTGCCTGGTCTCCTATGCGCTCCATGTCGGTTATCATCTTGAGGGCAGAGGAGATTTGCCTTAAATCCCTGGCTACAGGGTGCTGATGGAGCAGGAGCTTAAAGCACAAGCTCTCGATGTCTTTCTCCTTCTGATCAATTTCTGCATCGATGCGAATAACTTCCTGAGCCAAAGAGTTATCGTGGTTTATCAGCGCTTTAGCAGCGTTTGCGATTGCGGTTTCGCATAGGGCCCCCATCTCTATTAATTCCTGGTTGAGCAGTTCCAGCTGCTCATCGAATTTTCTTCTCATTATCCGAACCTCCCGGTTATATAGTCCTCCGTGCGCTTATCCTGCGGCATGAAGAACAGCTTTTCGGTATCGTTGTATTCTATTACCTCGCCGTTTAGCATGAAGACCGTTTTGTCCGAGATGCGTGCTGCCTGCTGCATATTGTGGGTGACAATAATTATAGTATAGTTTTTTCTGAGCTCCAGCACAAGGTCCTCTATCTTTGATGTGGAAATTGGGTCCAGTGCCGACGTTGGTTCATCCATTAATAACACCTCGGGCTGTACCGCTAAAGCCCTTGCAATGCACAGCCGCTGCTGCTGACCGCCCGACAACTCCAAAGCACTTTTTTTGAGCCTGTCCTTTAATTCGTCCCATATGGCGGCCGCCCGCAGGGATTTTTCGACGATGTCGTCCAGCTTCACCTTGGAACGGATTCCGTGTGTGCGCGGGCCAAAGGCGATATTGTCGTACACGCTCATAGGAAAAGGATTGGGCTTTTGAAAGACCATGCCCACTCTTTTGCGCAGCAGGCTTACATCGATGTTGTATATGTCCTCTCCATCAAGCAGTATTTTGCCTGTTATTTTGCAATTCTCTACCAAGTCGTTCATGCGGTTCAGGCATTTGAGGAGAGTCGACTTGCCGCAGCCCGAAGGTCCGATGAGGGCGGTGATCTTGTTGGCTTCTATGTCTAGGTTGATGTCCTTCAGCGCATGAAAATCTCCATAGTACAGGTTTAGATTGTTTATGGTTATCTTCCCCATATATCCCCCTATCCTTTCGTAATCTTTTTTGCCAAAAAATTTGACAGCCAGTTTATTATCATTACAGTGACCAGCAACACGACTGCTGTAGCGTATGCCTGATTTACATACAGCCCTTCGCTCGAGAGGACGTACAT
>NZ_VSCO01000092.1:0-7270 GCF_047459465.1 Caldicoprobacter sp.
TAAATATGGAGTATCGTGGGGGAACATGTGATAATGCAGATATCCAAGATAAAGAATCTGGCATTTATGCGCTGTTTGAATTTCTTGCACTGTATGATCTAACTAATGAACATAAATGGCTGGAGGCTGCAGTTGGTGCTGCTGACTATGATGAGCATTATCTCGACTTTGCAAAGTTTATTTATAAGAATACGCGCCAGTCTAATGATGTAGATGGAAGTATTGGATATATAATCGGATATATAAGCGTTTTTACAAATAAGCTTTATAGAAATCCAAACATAAAGGAGGGGTGTCTTTATGTTAAAAACGGCAAAGGTGACTGTACATCCAGACTATAAGATTGCTAAAGTAGAGAAGCGGCTTTTTGGTGCATTTTTAGAGCCCATAGGCAATTGGGTATATGGGGGTATATATAACCCCAAACACCCATCGGCAGATGAGATGGGATTTAGACAGGATATACTGGAGGCAGTAAGAGAATTTGGAATGCCCGCTGTACGCCTTCCCGGAGGCAACTGGATTTCAGGGTGGGAGTGGAAAAATTCCATAGGGCCGCTGGAGAATAGGAAAGTGCAGTTGGACCTAGCATGGTTCCAGATAGAGCCCAACATCGTTGGTCTTGATGAATATTTGGAGTGGACGAAGAGGGCCAATACCGAACCCATGTTTACCATAAACCTTGGAACTGATGACTTAAAGAGCGCAGCGCATTTGGTTGAGTACTGCAGGCATGAGGGAGGGACTTACTGGTCTGAGCTGCGCAAGAAATATGGGCATCCGGAGCCATATCCCATTAAGATATGGTATTTGGGGAACGAGATGGATGGTCACTGGCAAATAGGTTCATGGGAGAAGAACCCTGTAGGATTTGGCATTTTGACCCATGAGGTTTCAAAGGTGATTAAGTGGATTGATTGCAAAGCGGAGACTGTTCTATCGGGGGTTTCGGATTATTCTAAGCATTTTCCTGAGTGGTTGATGGAAGCGCTGGAGCAATGCTATGAATCCGTTGATTATGTGTCTGTACACTATTATCATAGTGCTCCCGAGGGGGATATCGCCAGTTATTTGAACGTATCTTCCGTGATAGAGGAACGCTTAAGGGCTATATTTGCAATTTGCGATTATCTTCAGGCCAAGATTGGTACACCAAAGAAGATGTACATTTCGTTTGATGAATATGGAGTCATGTTTGGCAGGCAAGGTGAAGTGACATATGGGCGTAGGGGTTGGAAGGATGCCAGCAAGGTTTTCATGCAATTTAGGCCTAGGGAGGAAAACGTGTTTATCAAACATGAACCTGATAAATTTGTAAGGAGAAGGCGCACTTCGTATCAGATGTTAGAAGCGTTGGGCGTTGCTTCGATACTGCTTACTTTCATCCGGAATGCCGATCGGATTAAGATAGGATGTATGACTGGGGGATTAGGTGGTGCGATAGCATTTGATGGGGAGCACGTTTGGAAGAATGCATCGTACTATCCATACTATCAGATGAACAGGTTGGCAGCAGAAGGTATGTCTATTTTACCTGTAGTAGATGGGCCGACGTTCAATACGCAGCAGTATGCTCTTAACGATTTCAATCAATGCCATTCTTATGAGGATGTACAAGCAATAGAGGCAGCAGCTGTGCATCACGAGGAAAAGGGAGAAGTGGATGTGTTTATAATCAACCGTTCAGTTGAGGACGACATTGAGGTTAGTTTGGATGTGCGAGGTTTTGAAGGTTATGAGCTGGTAGAGCATGTGGAGATGTATACAGACGATATAACTAAGGGGAACAGCTTTGAATCTCCCGAAGTCATCGTGCCGACGTTGAACACAAAGACAAGGATGGAGGACGGTAAGGTTATCGCTCTGACCAGGAAGTTATCGTGGAATGTAATCAGATTAAGCAAGAAGAGCGGCTGACTAGGGTAGGGTTATAATGGAAAATGAAAAAGAAGGGGGAAAGGGTATGTTGAGGAGGGTAGTTGTTGAAAATGGGATATTGGAGGGGCTTCCTGCGGCCGATCCGAGGATAACAGTGTTTAAAGGAGTACCATTTGCTGCACCGCCTGTAGGTGAGTTAAGATGGCGTCCGCCGCAGCCCTGCAAGGATTGGGAAGGCGTCTACAAAGCCTATACTTTTGCTCCAATTTCGATACAGGCGACTCCCGGTCTGAACCCCGACAACATTTATACCAAGGAATGGCATGTAGATCCCAATGTTCCGATGAGCGAAGATTGCCTGTATTTGAATGTATGGACGCCGGCGAAGCGGCCGGATGAGAAATTGCCGGTGATGGTTTGGATTTTCGGTGGAGGATTGCAGGTAGGGTATACTTCGGAGATGGAATTTGATGGTGAACGCATTGCACGGAGAGGGATAGTATTTGTAAGCGTTAACTATCGATTAAATGTGTTTGGGTTTTTTGCTCATCCGCAGATATCGGCTGAGAATCCGAATGGGCCGAAAGCCAATTTTGGGCTGTTGGACCAGTTGGCAGGGATTGCCTGGGTAAAACGGAATATAGCAGCATTTGGAGGGGATCCGGACAACATTACGATATTTGGGCAATCTGCGGGGGGTGGCAGCGTAACAGCCCATATAACTTCGCCTGTGAGTAAGGGGATGTTCCAGAAAGCCATCATTCAAAGTGGGGGAGGCTTTGCACCACCGCGGTTTAATCAGGGGTATCCTTCGTTGGAAGAAGCAGAAAAAATGGGGGAAGAATTTTTCAAATATTTGGGTGTAGATTCTTTGGATGAGGCTCGTAAGATAGATGCAATGGAGCTTTTTGAGAAGGCTAAATCATTTGAAGGTAGATGGGGTTTTGTAAGGGATGGGTATTATATAGTGGACAACCCGGTAAAGCTGATAATGGAAGGGAAATGGCATAAAATTCCCTTGATTATGGGGCACACAGGGAATGAGTTTGTGGAGAAGCCAAATGCAAAGACGGTAGAGGAATTTAAGGATTACGCTTATAAGAAGTATCAAGAGGATGCAGAGGAATATTTAAGATTATGCAAGGTAGAAAATGATGATGTAGAGGAGATGTGCAACAAAGGCGCAGTTAATATGTTTGAGATAGGGAACCTTATGTGGTGTGAGTATAATGCAGAGAAGAAAGATACTACCATATACTGTTACCGTTTTGATCCCGAGATACCAGGGGATGACGCTGGTTCATTTCATTCATCGGAGCTGTGGTTTACTTTTGAGACGTTGGCAAAATGTTGGAGGCCGTTTGTGGGGAAGCATTATGATCTAGCGCGGCAGATGTGCAACTATTGGACCAATTTTGCGAAGAAGGGGGATCCTAACGGGTTAGATGCTGATGGTACGCCGATGCCTGAGTGGCGGCCCTACACGAAGGAAGAACCTTTTATAATGCTGTTTGGAGACAGGCCGGGCAAGGACCCCGACAGGCCCACAGAGCTTATGAAATTGATGGTGAAGCATTATTTTAAGAGGCTCAGGATATGAGTTGATGGATTCCTCCAGGCAGGCGGTGTATGCCCGTTTGCCTGAAGGGAATAAAGATTATTTAAGCAGTTTTCGGGTTGGGACCGGTAGGGTTGATGGCTGTGGCGGTAGATTTAGAGGATATAAGGATATGAACAATTAAGCCCATTTCTGGTGAAGAAGAGCCACATAGACTAGAAAGGAGCAGCATTGTTTGTTAATGTACTGAATTTTGGACAGTCTCTTTGCAAGAAATGGAGGAAAAAATATGTTTACGTAGAATATAAAAAAAAGATATATTCAACTTTGGTTTTAAGGAAGTTTTTATTTCCGACGAAAAAAGAGGAATGATAGGAGGGTGTTGTTCATGGCTTATTTGCTTGGGATCGACATTGGTACTTCGGGGACAAAAACAGCCCTGTTCGATGAGTTGGGGAATACTGTGGCCAGCGTAACCAAAGAATATCCGCTTTATCAGCCGCAGATAGGCTGGGCAGAACAGGAACCGGAAGATTGGTGGAATGCAGCGGTTGAGAGCATCAGAGAGGTATTGGCAAAAAGCGGAGTTAATCCTTCTGATGTCAAGGGTATTGGCTTGACAGGACAGATGCATGGTATGGTGCTTTTGGATAAGGAGGGCAAGGTATTAAGGCCTGCCATAATATGGTGCGATCAGCGTACTCAGGAGGAATGCGACCAAATAACTGAGATCATAGGTAGGGAGAGGCTAATTGAGATTACTGCTAATCCCGCATTGACGGGGTTTACCGCTTCTAAAGTGATGTGGGTGAAAAATCACCAGCCCGAAATATTTGAAAAGATCAACAAGATTTTGCTTCCCAAAGATTACATAAGGTACAGGCTTACCGGTGAGTTTGCCACCGAAGTATCCGATGCCAGTGGCATGCAATTTTTGGATGTGCCCAAGAGAACCTGGAGCCGCGAAATAGTGGATAAGCTGGGGATTGATTTCGATTGGTTACCAGATGTGTATGAGTCGCCTGAGGTAAGTGGTAAGGTAAGCCAGGTGGCTGCTCAGCTGACGGGGTTGCTCCCCGGTACTCCAGTCGTGGGTGGTGGCGGTGACCAGGCAGCCGGTGCCGTAGGCAACGGTATAGTCAAGCCAGGAGTTATTTCGTCCACCATTGGGACCTCAGGCGTGGTTTTTGCCTACATGGACCAGGTGAAGATAGACCCTAAGGGCAGGGTTCACACGTTTTGCCATGCCGTGCCCAATACCTGGCACGTTATGGGCGTAACGCAGGGGGCTGGCCTGTCGCTTCAGTGGATGCGCAATAATTTTGGCGGCATGGAGCGTGAGCTTGCCAAGTTTATGGACGTAGATCCATATGTGTTTATGGATGCTGAAGCTGAAAAGGCAGTGCCGGGTTGTCAAGGGCTCATATACCTCCCGTATCTCATGGGGGAGCGTACTCCTCACCTTGATCCCTATGCCAAAGGCGTTTTCTTCGGCCTGTCGGCAAAACACGGTAGAAATGAGATGATCCGCGCCGTCATGGAGGGGGTAGCCTATAGCCTCAGGGATTGCCTTGAAATAATAAAGGAGATGGGCGTTGAGGTGTCAGAAGTGCGGGCCTCCGGTGGCGGCGGCAAGAGCAAGCTGTGGAGGCAGATACAGGCCGACGTGTTCAACAGCCCCATCACCACCATCAATTCCACCGAAGGGCCTGCTTTTGGTGCTGCATTGCTGGCTGGCGTTGGAACAGGCGTATACAATAGCGTGCCTGAGGCATGCGAAGCGGCCATCAAACGCGTAGGAGTGCAGCAACCCATTGAGGCCAATGTGAGAGTATACGATAGATATTATGAGGTGTATAAGGAACTTTACTATGCTTTAAAGGACAGCTATTTGAAGGTTGCTCGCATCGAGCGGGAGTTGAGCGGCCAAGCATAATTATTGCCAGGTGTTTTAAGATGGAATGGATTGAGAAGTGGTTTCCGCGTACTGGCAAGTGTGCCATTGAAGGAATACGGCTTGCCGTTTTGAATTCGATTTTGCTGGGAGGGGGCGGGACGGTTGTCTTTTTGTTGTTTGAAGCGGTGGAGCTGTTTAGAAAATCAGGCATCCCCATCCCCTTGCCAGTATGGCTGGTAATGGTACTATTGATTATGCCGTATTATGTGTTGATGTTTCAGTATGGCAAGGCCTTTGGGGTCTTAAGCTCTTCAAAAAGGCCTGTTGCCGGCTTTGCGGTGGGTTTATTGGGGCAATTGCCTTCCGTGTTGCTGCTGGCAGTGTCAATCGATGTAGAGCTCTACAGATATATCTCATCCCATGTATGGCGAGCATTATTCACCATGATGCTCATGATCGTCTTGGTAGCCCCTGTCATGGTGGGGCTTGGCTCATTGGATAACAATGATAAGGGAAATGTAAAAAATAATTAAAGGGAGCATTTGCTGCTCCCTTTAATTTTACTCCGTTTTAAACTTGCTGATGGCTTGCATCAGCTCCTGGGCGGCATAATTTAACTCCTCAGCGTAGGAGGCTAGTTGTTCTATACCCGACAGCTGTTCTTCGGTGGATGCCGTTACTTCCTGGGATGATGCTGCTGCCTCTTGCGACACAGCAGATATGTTTTGCATTGCCAATACCGCCTGGTTTTTATCGTTTTCCATTTCATTGACGCGCTGTATTATCTGCTCAACCCGGTTGGCAAGCGCTTCGGCCGATGCTGCTATCCGTTTGAAGGCCGAGATGGTGGTGATCACAGCTTCATTCTGAGATTTTACAATATCCTCTGCGTTTTTAGCTCGCTTGACGGTCTGAGCGGTTTGCTGCTGTGTGTTTTTGATGATGGTAGTGATCTCGCGGGTGGCAGCCATCGATTGCTCGGCCAGCTTGCGTATTTCATTGGCCACCACGGCAAATCCCTTGCCCATCTCTCCGGCTCGCGCAGCTTCTATTGCCGCGTTTAAAGCCAGAAGGTTGGTCTGGTCGGCTATGTTGTCGATTACTTTTGTTATCTTGCCTATGGCCTGGGAATGCTGGTTGAGCATATCTATGTCTGCCAATATCTCTTGAGTTATAACGGTGGTCTGGCTAGCTTTCTGTTCTAGCTGATCCACCGCATCAAGCCCTTGTTGGGTTAAATTTAAGGTCTCCTTGGACAAATTGTGAATTTCTCTAGCATTTTCTGAAACGCTGGTTATTTTTGCGGCCAGCATGTCCATCTTTTGAACGCCCTGTTCTGCATCGGTTGCCTGCTCTGCTGCTCCTTGAGCTATTTCCTGAACGGCTCTGGCAATTTCGTGAGATGATGCCGATAGCTGCTGCGAGGTTGAGGCTACCGTTGACGATGATTCGACGACTTTATGCGCAAGGTTAGTAGTTTGCTGTATGAGCAGGCGCATGTTGGCTATCATTGAATTTATGCTTTTGGTCAATATGCCCAGCTCGTCCTTGCGCCTTGACACCAGATTGACTGTAAGATCGCCCATGGCAACTTTTTCAGCGGCGCTGATGATTCGCCCTATGGTTCGGCCCATGGTGCCTGACATGTATAGGCCGGTAATCAGGGCCACTATACAGGCGAATATCATCAGCATGATGGTGGTTCTAGCAATATTCTGCGTAGCGGCTAATAACACTGAGTTTGGAATAAGGCCTACTAACGTATATCCGGTTTCTCCAACTTTATTATAGATCATCAACCATTTTTCGCCATGATGGTCTACTTCTTTATAACCCGAAGGTTCTTCGGAGGATATTATATCCTGATAAAAGTCATGTTCTGTTATGCTATGGGAGCTTACCGATTCATCTTCTTCTATTTGCTCGCCAATTTCCGA
>NZ_VSCO01000093.1:0-7207 GCF_047459465.1 Caldicoprobacter sp.
CCTCAGGAAGATCCAAGCCCTCCCTGAGCAGGTTAATGCCCACCAGGACGTCAAACTCGCCTTTTCGCAGGTCGCGAATGATTTCCATGCGCTCGATGGTATCGATGTCCGAATGCAGATACCGTACCCTTATGTCCATCTCCCTTAAGTATTCGGTAAGGCTCTCGGCCATCTTTTTGGTCAGAGTGGTAACCAGCACCCGTTCATTTCTTTCAACGCGCTGGCGTATCTCGCCAATCAAGTCGTCGATCTGCCCCTCCACCGGCCGCACCACCACCTCGGGATCAACCAGTCCCGTAGGCCTTATGATCTGTTCAACCACGCGCGACGACTTGCTGAGCTCATACGGTCCCGGAGTGGCGCTGACGTAGATGACCTGGTTTATCTTGCTTTCAAACTCCTCAAAGGTAAGAGGCCGGTTGTCATAAGCTGCCGGCAGTCTAAAACCGTACTCCACCAGGTTCTCCTTTCTGGAGCGGTCGCCGGCATACATGGCCCGCAACTGCGGTATGGTGACGTGGGACTCGTCTATGAACATGAGGAAGTCCTCGGGAAAATAGTCCAGCAGGGTATAAGGGGGCTCGCCAGGCTGCCTGCCGTCCAGATAGCGTGAATAGTTCTCTATGCCGTTGCAATATCCCACCTCGCGCATCATCTCGATGTCGTAGTTGGTGCGTTGCAGCAGGCGCTGGGCTTCTACCAAACGTCCCTGGTCCCTCAGTTCCTTAACCCTTATCTCAAGGTCACGCTCTATCTGTGCGATGGCTCGTTCCAGGCGTTCGCGCGACGATGCATAGTGCGAAGCAGGGAATATGGCCACATGGGTGCGGTACCCCAGCACCTCTCCGGTCAAGGCATCGATCTCGGCGATCCTGTCGATCTCATCGCCAAAAAATTCCACACGTATGGCCCGGCCGGAAGACCCTGCAGGGAATATCTCCACCACATCTCCCCTGACCCGGAAGGTTCCCCGCACGAAGTTTATATCGTTTCGCTGATACTGTATGTCCACCAGCTTGCGCAGCACCTCATCCCTGTCCTTTACCATCCCGGGCCGCAACGACAGGGTAAGGTCCCTGTATTCCTTGGGGTTTCCCAGGCCATAGATGCACGATACGCTGGCCACGATTATGACGTCCCTGCGTTCGAACAACGCCGAAGTAGCCGAATGGCGCAGCTTCTCTATCTCGTCGTTAATGGAGGTCTCCTTCTCGATATAGGTATCGGTGGCCGGCACATAAGCCTCCGGCTGGTAATAATCGTAGTAGCTTACGAAGTACTCTACCGCATTGTCGGGGAAAAAGGCCTTAAACTCGCTACACAGCTGAGCGGCCAGCGTCTTGTTGTGCGCCAAAACCAGAGTCGGGCGCTGGACGCGCTCGATTATGTTTGCCATGGTAAAGGTTTTACCCGAACCGGTAACCCCTATCAGGGTTTGGTGCTTCTCGCCCCTATTCAAACCCTCCACCAGGGCCTCGATAGCCTTGGGCTGATCCCCTTGGGGTTTAAAATCCGACTTTATCTTAAAACGCATAATGCAGCTTTCACCTCTTTAAGGTCAATTATACCACAAATGATGTACAACCTAAACTTTATTGTAGAAAAACGCTTTTCCCATCATTGATATATAGCATTTATAAAACCATCAGTAACACCTCATTTAATCCACACATATAATAAAGTGTAATTTTCAGTTCATTCAGGATCAGGGAGTGATAGGTAATGTTTGCAAGTAAGGAATTTGTACAGCAATCAATTGATGTACATCTTTTTTTTGCGCGTATCATGAAAGAGCATTCTTTTTTCCTTCAATTAGGATTTACCCCAAGAGATATGGATTTTGCCCAACAAGCAGATGATTTTAGAATGGCTTTTGATGGACTTTTAAGGGAGACCATCTGCCTTTCTAATGGAATTGTCAGCCCCGATGTACTCAGGTCGGGAGAAGTAGTAACGCAATACACGCTTGAAGCTGAAACAGTTTCTTCATATTTAACAGGGATTCCGATACCAACCGATTTAACTGAAGCGGAGTACAGGCTATTAAGTCGAGATATGATAAGAATCAATCCGCTACTTGAGCAGAGGGTTTTTATGCTTAACCAAAAGGCAATTAACTTGATTTTCGGATTGATAAGCTTTAAGACGGCAATTTTATCACGCGTTCTATCTTGTGACATGTTTACAATCAACTATCCTTTGTTGATTGAGCACATTCGGAGGGAAGCAGAGCTCTATTTACAGACGATTAAGAGAATTCAAAGGGGAGAAAAAATCGATCTTGCTAAGGAAGCCCTTGAACAGGAGCTATTCTGGAACAGGATAATGGCTGAACACGCCAAATTCATCCGAGGATTACTTGACCCAACCGAAGAGGAGTTATTTAAGAAGGCCAATGATCTGGGGAATAAGTTTGACCAATTGATAAAAGAGGCAAAGGCTGCATTGGAAAAGACAACGTCACCAGCAAAGGTTACGGAAGAAAGCCTCAAAGCAACCCAAGAAATTCGAGATTTTAAAGCCCAGGGAACTCAGGGATTACTGGAATGCAAGATCAAATCTATAATCATTCCATTGCTGGCTGATCACACATTGCGCGAAGCCAACCACTACTTGCGGTTATTAAAGCAGTTTAAGGATAAAGTTAACTAAACGGCCGTTTGTCAATACTGTACTTTCTATGTCTCATCCCTAACCCTGATTCAAAACCATAAATGTAACCGTGAAAACGCTGGAAATGCGGGATGGCTCATTGTAAAACTAAATGCCATATTTAAAAATAATAAAAACCATAGTGAGAGATCCTGTATGGTGTGTAGATATTCAACAACCACAAACATACAGGCGGCTCACTATGGTTTAATATAATTAAACCACACTTCATCTGAAGGAGCTCAACAACCATTTTTCACCTCTTTATGCGTTTTAACATTTTTCTGTGCATATTCTCCCCGAAATTACAACTTGCATTATCGTAATAGCAAAAATATAATAAGAAAAGTAAAAAATTTGAATAAAATGGAAGATGGTTGGATATGGAAATGGTATATGTCAACGTAGATCATGGTATACCACAATATGTCTATACCGGTTGCAAAAACTGTACCAGTATCATGGGCATAAGCCTGTGCAGCATTAAAAACAGGGGGTGCTGTTATTACTACCCCAGATTCACCCTTTTGGACATACAGAGGATGGCTCATTCGCTGAAAGGATTGCACATATTAAAATCTATAAGTAAGCTTCCTTCATCGGAAATACATCCTTTTGAGATCCATGCCAAAGGATACTTTGATGAGGAAGGCTATATGAAATACATGGAAAGCGGAAACAAGATCGATACCGATAGCATCAGGGACCACTCCATATTCTTCAAGGCTTGCCCCTTTGTCAAAAGCGGCTACGGATGCTCCCTTCCGCCGCGCTACAGGACGTACGTCTGCAACCTTTTCCTGTGCAACGAGGTCATGGAAAAGATAAAAAGCGATCGCAATTTTGAAGCGTATATGAGAGAAAGGGAAAGATATGTAAGGTGGGTGGAGTGGGAAAACACCTCCCTAAGGGAAATACTCTTTGAAAACGATCTGGACTTGGTCAGAGACCTGGAGGGCACCGTAAAGCTGCTCCAGGAAATACCTCTAAACATCTATGATTTTCCTCAACTGCAGCCCATAGTGATAAGCCAGGGCTTTAGCCGGGGAGCTTAACGCGTCATGGCCTTCCACCAGCTGGGCCCTTAAAATCTTCAAACCGTTCCATAAACCTTTGGGCAACTGGCCTAAAAAAGTCAGGATACAGGTGATGTACCAGCTCGATCCGCCCCTCATCGCCGAGCTGCGCTATATCGGGTATGATAGGCAGGCTGCCCAGGAAGGGGATTCCCGTTTCCTTTTCAACCCGCTCTCCCTTGCTGGGACCAAAAAGCTGTATTACCTCCCCGCACTTGGGACATTGAAGATGGCTCATGTTCTCCACAAAGCCCACAACTTTGACGCTCATCATTTTAGCCATGTGTATAGCCTTCCTTACTATCAAGCCCACCAGTTCCTGGGGCGAGGTGACCACCACCATCCCGTCGAGAGGAAGGAATTGCATAACCGTCAGCGGAGCATCGCCCGTTCCAGGCGGCAGGTCCACCATGAGGAAATCCAGATCGCCCCAGTCCACCTCCTCGTAGAACTGTTTGACGACGCCCGATATTAGGGGGCCGCGCCATATGACAGGCTGGTCCTCCCTATCCAGAAGCAAGTTTATGGACATGACCTCAATGCCCTTAGCTGTAACGGCTGGCAGCAGCGCACCTTCCCTGCTCTTTGCCTTGCCTTTTATTCCAAACAGCTTGGGTATGCTAGGGCCGGTTATATCAGCGTCCAGGATTCCCACCCTATATCCTTTATCCTGAAGCCACGTGGCAAGCAGCGCTGTCACGGATGACTTGCCAACTCCTCCTTTGCCGCTCATCACCGCCACCACGTGCTTTATACGTCCATAGGGATTGGTGGATTTAGGGATACTCCCCTGCCCTACCTTTGGGTTTTGCATTTCCTGTGACATCGATATTCCCCTTTCCTCAATTTTGTGCTCATCCCTCATCTATAGTTTAACCTGTTGCCCAGCAAACCATCTATCAAACCCCGCCTTTTAACATAGCGATTTAAAAGAGGCACAGGCTATTTTTCCTGTGCCTCTTTTAAATTGTGCCGTCTTCCCTTCCACAGCCTGAATATGAGCCCCTTTTGTTCATCTATACGAAAGTATTTACCGGTGTTGCGTGGAACAAACACAATGCCCAAGTTATCGATTCCCTTCTGATAATCCCTGTATTCCAGGGTCATGGCCTTCCCTTTGCGCTCGACGTCCACCCATATGAAGCCTCCGCACTGGCTTAAAACCTCCTCCACCATATCCTCGCTGTTTATATCCCTTCCATTAAGCTTAAGCAGTATATCTCCGGGTTGAATACCCATTCTCTGCGCCGGGCCTTCAGGAATCACTTCCAGCACCCTAAGCCCCTTCCAAGGAACCGTGAAGGCCGGTTTGCCGCGCAACTGCTCCCGTTTGCTCAGAATGATGAACAGCTCATGAAACAGAGGGGTACTCACCGCCGCAAGGTATTTTACCCAGTAAATCCTGGAAGAAACCACGGCCATGATCAGAATGGCCGTGCTGTATACCCCCAGCCAAAATCCTGATTCCCGTGCCCTCTCCTTGGGCAGCTGGGTTATGGCAATATCGCCGTACCCCAAAACGGCCACAATGGGTATGAGCGCAAATACCTGAGACATAGTTTGCGGTTTAAAGAGCGGCCACCAGTCCGGCATCGCAACGGCCCCACCCGGGGCCAGACTGGTGCTGGCTTCGGGTACCACCAACACCACCAAGGGTATGGGCCACATCTTCTGCATGAGATAGGCTCCCACAGGCTTGAACATCTTATGTTCAGTCCATACAGGAAGGCTGTCCTTATAGCCATCCAGTATGATGAGCAAGCTCTCCATCAGGTGCAATACCCCAACCAGGGCGATCAAGGACGATACGTCTATTTTAGGCCACCCGGTAAGCAAGCTTACCAGCGAAACTATCCCTCCGGCATAGGAAAAGCATATATACCTTTGATTGAACAACATAAGGAACAGCGCTAGAGGCCAAATAAAGAGTATGGCATTGTAATCGATGGCGATGCCGATGAGCACTATGAGGATGCTGGCCATCAGCCCCACCAGCATGCCATACAGCACCACATCAGCAAGCTGGGTAGACACTGGATTACGCAAAACCCCCAGCCACGACTCCTCAAGCCGCGCATTCCTCTGTATATACAGATAAGCCACCATCACAATGCCAATAAAGAACAAACTGGTTATAGCCTGCGCAAAAGAAGAAAATATGAGCTTTATCAAAGCCAAGCCAAAAACCCCCTATTCGTGCTGGCTGAGCATCTTCTTCAACTCCTCAATGCCCTTTTGTAGCTGGTTATCCAGTTCCTCCGGCAGCTCACCGCCAGAATTTTCCCTTAGGTAATTCTTAGCTTCCTCGCTCAAGTCCACTTCGATGTCGGGCACAACGCCTTTTTGATGTATATCCCTTCCCTTTGGAGTAAAGTATTTTGCAATGGTTATTTTGAGAGCCGAACCGTCCTTAAATGGACCCCGCAATCCTTGAACCAACCCCTTTCCAAAGGTAGTTTTTCCGATTATGGTACCCACGCCATAATCCTGAATGGCGCCCGACAACACCTCCGAGGCGCTAGCGCTGTATTCGTTGACCAACACCACCAAAGGAATCCCCAGATATTCCTTATCGGAATAGTACTTCTCTCCTATTCCCTGGCGATTTTCGCTGTATACAATCAACCCCTCGGGCAACAACATATCAGCAATCTCAGTACATGCCTGTAACAGGCCACCGGGATTGCCGCGTAAATCCAGTATAAGCCCTTTCATTCCCTGGCCCTTGAGGTCCTCTATGGCATTCTTGAAGTTTTTCGGCGAATTCTCATCAAACTGGTACAGCCATATATAGCCTATATCGCTGTCTAACATCCTGTATTCCAAGTCAGGAATTTCGATGATAGCCCGTTCTAGCGTAAAGTTAAGCTCCTTCCCATCCCTCAAGATGGTGATGTTCACCTTTGTACCCGGTTCCCCCTTCATCATGCTAACCGCTTTTTCCAACTCGCTCCCGCTTACGTCCATATCCTCGACTCTGATGATCTTATCCCCCTGCTGTATACCGGCTTTGGCAGCGGGGCTGTCCTTAAAAGCCCTAACAACAGTTATCAGGTTATCCTCTTCATCCACTGTGACCATAAGACCTATGCCAGCATAGCTTCCCTGGGTCTGCACGATAAATTCCTTGTACTCTTCGGCAGTAAAATAAGAAGTATATGGGTCTTCCAGCGCGGCTGCCATGCCCTTTATAGCACCGACCAACAGCTTGTCCTTATCGGGTTCTTCTATATAATCCTTTTCAATGGTCTGCCTCACTTCCTCTAGCAACTGGTATTTCTCAAGCAGCTGATATACTTCCTTACTCACCACATACCTGTTCCCACTCTGGATGTCGATATACTTGCTAACCTGAAAGGTCAAAAAGGATGAAAAGAATGCAGTGATGAGGATGATGACAACGGCTCCCCATGCAGCGGCCTTTTTGCTTATCATTAAAAAACTCCTCCTCTTTATACTCTACCTAGGCATCAATAATT
>NZ_VSCO01000094.1:0-7162 GCF_047459465.1 Caldicoprobacter sp.
AAAAACTTTAAAATAGGGGTATTGTGTCAGTTGCAAAAGGAGGGCTATATAACTGAGGAGCAGCTGGATAAGATGATAAGCGATATAAACAGCGCAACCTCTGCAGATAGGAAGTGTAGTGACCTAAATGCAGTAAGCTTTGAAAAATTCCTGCTTCCAGCGCAATAATGCAAAATAGTTAGAAGGATAAGCGTTGATGTCGATATGGAAACCGATTAGAAGTAACCATGCCCCGGGGAGGGTGTAATGTCCAGCATGTCTGGCACCAAAAAGAGGGTATGTGCCTATTGCAGGGTATCAACCGATAAGGATGATCAGGTAAACTCTTTTGAGTCCCAAAGGCGATTTTTTGAAGAATACATACGAAAAAACGATGAATGGGAACTGGTCGACATCTATGCGGACGAGGGGATAAGCGGCACATCAACCGAAAAGCGCACCGAATTCTTGAGAATGATGGAAGATGCCAAACGCGGGAAAATAGATTTGATTTTAACGAAAGAAATATCGAGGTTCGCCAGAAATACTCTGGATAGCATATACTACACCCGCAAGTTGAGGAGCATGGGCGTGGGTGTAATATTTATCAACGATAACATTAACACCCTTGATGACGATGCCGAGCTTAGGTTGACCATAATGGCGAGCTTGGCACAGGAGGAAAGCCGCCGGATATCCCAAAGGGTAAAATGGGGCCAAAAAAGGCAGATGGAAAGAGGCGTGGTGTTTGGCAGGGCGCCGCTAGGTTATGACCTTAAAGACGGCGTGCTGAGCGTTAACGAGGAAGAAGCCGAAATCGTGCGTATGATTTTCCATAAGTTTACCAATGAAGGGAAGGGTTTACATACAATTGCAAAGGAATTGTGCCAAGCGGGCATAAGGACCAAAAGAGGCAACCTACGCTGGAGCAATACCACCGTTTTGAAGATCTTGCGCAATGAAAAATATGTGGGGGATCTGTGCCAGAAGAAGACCTTTACGCCCGATTTTTTGACCCATAAAAAGAAGTACAACAAAGGACAGGAAGAGATGATATATATAAGGGACCATCATGAACCCATTATCTCAAGGGAGCTATGGGAAGCCACACAAAGGGAATTACAGCGCAGAAGTATAATCAAAGGACAAAATAGTAAGTACAGCAGTCGGTACTGGTGCAGCGGAAAGATATTTTGTGGCAAAGGCGGAAGCAGGTTTGTCAGCAGAGTTAGGAGATTGAAAAGCGGGAATACATATAGGGCATGGAAATGCGAAGAATTTGTCAAGCACGGCACCGAAAAAACCGATGGATTGGGCAATGTCGTTGGCTGCAGTCAAGGTTCCGTAAACCACGCTGTGTTGGAAGAGATAATCGGGTACCTTCTTAGAAATATCATCATAGATAAAAGAGAGCAGATAATAGATGACCTTAAAGAGCTCATCAAAAAGCATGAAACTCCTGTGAAGATGAGGAGCGTAGATGGCCTGTTAAAGCAAATAGAAAACATAAACAGAAAAAAGGCTAAGTTGATAGACAGCATGCTTGAAGGGGTTATATCCAAGCAGGATGTAGCCTTGATGAACCAAAGATACGATAAAGAGATTGAGGAGCTTAGAAAGAAGATAAAGGAGATAGAGGAAATCAATATAAACAATCAGAAACGGGCCAACGCGCTGAAATCGTATATTGAGAGAATCAATGCCCTGGTTGATGACATGGAAAACCAAAAACCCGAAGAGGTTTACAGAAGAGTGGTCGAGAAGATAGTGGTGCATCAAAATAAGATACTCGAAATATATTTCAACTGCCTTATCAAGCCGATAAAGATAAAGTATAAAGCGACGGGAAAACTGAACTATAGGATTCAAGTGGAACTGCTTGACGACGGGCACCATCGTTAAAAAAGCGGGGCGCCGACTCCCCTAAATTTGGCTAACAGAGAGAAAGCCAATCTGGTCGACGCCCCAGGATAGACGCCACAATGTACGAAACCTTTACTTTAACTTCCACGCCAGGTCGGCCAAGAATAGATCCTTTTCCAGCTGCTCAAGGTTGGTATCTTTGTTTATGTGGACAAACTCGATGTCCATCATGCGCGCCCAATCTTTCATTTGTTCTGCCGTGACATCGTAGCTTAACACCGTGTGATGGGAACCACCCGCCATGATCCATGCCTCGATGCCGGTGAGCATATCGGGCATGGGTTTCCATGTGACACGGGCCACGGGCAGGTTGGGCATGGGCAAAGGAGGCTTTATGCATTCGATATCCTGGCAAATGAGGCGCAGGCGACCGCCCATATCTATCAAGCTTACCGCTATAGCGTTGCCTGCTTTTCCTTCAAACACTAAGCGAGCGGGAGCGTTTTTGCCGCCTATGCTGAGCGGATGAACCTCTATGCGGGGCTTTGCCGCTGCAATGCTGGGGCATACCTCCAGCATATGCGCACCAAGGATGTATTCGTTGCCTTTAGTCAGCTCGTAGGTGTAATCTTCCATGAAGGACGTCCCGCCGTGCTTGCCTTCGGACATGGCTTTTATTATGGCAGTCATGGCGCTAGTTTTCCAGTCACCTTCTGCGCCATAGCCGTATCCCTGCTCCATCAGGCGCTGGGTAGCCAAGCCGGGCAGTTGTTCCATGCCATACAGGTCTTCGAAGGTATTGGTGAATCCTTGGCATCCTTCTCTGTCTAACATGCGCTTTATGGCGATTTCTGCTTTAGCTTGATATCGAATGGCATCGATATTGTCGGTGGCAATCTCGTATTTTTTGCGATATTCCTCTAGAAGAGCGTCTACTTCTGCATCGGTGACTGCATTGATTTCTTCAACCAGCGCTCCAACGGGCCATGTGTTAACCTGCCAACCTAGCTTGATCTGTGCTTCCACTTTGTCGCCTTCGGTAACGGCTACGTTGCGCATGTTATCCCCAAAACGCATGATCTTCACCTTTTTGCTGAATGCCACGCCCACAGCGGCGCGCATCCAATCGCCAATGCGCCTCTGCACGTCCTCATCCCGCCAATATCCCACTATCACCTTGCGGGGCATGCGCAGGCGTGCCGCAATAAAGCCGTGTTCCCGATCCCCATGGGCTGATTGGTTGAGGTTCATGAAATCCATATCGATTTCTTCATTGGGGATTTGGAGGTTATACTGAGTGGCTAGATGCAAATACGGCTTTTGTAGGTTCTTTAGGCCATCAATCCACATTTTACTGGGGCTAAAGGTGTGCATCCAGGTGATTATACCCGCGCAGTTGTCGCGATAATTGGCCTCTTTTACCACATTGCTGATTTCCTCCGGCGTTTTGGCCGTAACCTTATAAACGATCTTACACGGAAGCCTTCCACTTGCATTGAGCTGGTCAGCCATCTCGGCCGCTCTGGCAGCTACGATTTCCAGCACCTCGGGGCCGTATAAAAACTGGCTGCCCACCACAAACCAAAATTCATAATCTTTCATTGCCATTTGCTGTTCTCCCCTCTATCGAATATGTACCACTGCGGCCTTTTCAACCGCCAGGCCGGCCTGGTATCTTTTAATGTATTGATTGAAGCCTTCCACATCCTTGGCATCGGGTTCAACGCAATTCACGGGCTTGCCGGCAAAAACTTTATTGGATAGGTAATCTTCTAACGTTTCTCCCTCGTCTCTATTTACCATATATGCAGCAAGTAAGGCCATACCCCACGGGCCGCCCTCTCCGGCCGTCTCCATCACGCTGATTGGGATATTAAGAGCGGCTGCCATGAGCTTTTGCCCAACATTACCGGCTTTGAAGAAACCGCCATGGCCCATCATCGAATCGATTTGGACGTGCTCTTTTTCAAGCAAAATGTCCATTCCCAGCCTCAGCGTGGCTATAGCACCATACAGCTGTGCACGGGCGAAATTGGCAAAGGTGAATTTGGCATCAGGTAACCGTACAAACAGTGGACGCCCTTCTTCAAGCCCGGTAATAGGTTCACCGGCGAAATAGTTATAGGAGACTAGACCGCCGCAATCTGCGTCACCCTCCAGAGCCTTATAGAACAGCGCCTCTAGCGCTTGGTGGAAGGTGCACGGCTGTCCCAAAGCTTCAGCAAAGCCGCACAGCATCCTGGCCCAATCATCAATATCCGATGTACAGTTGTTGCAGTGCACCATGGCAACTGGCTTGCCGGTTGGCGTGGTGACCATATCCACTTCTTCATATACGCGGGACAACATCTTTTCCAACACGATCATGGCAAAGATCGATGTGCCGGCAGATATGTTCCCGGTTCTAACTGCTATGCTGTTGGTGGCCACCATTCCGGTGCCGGCATCGCCTTCCGGAGGTGCTATGGGAATACCAGGACGGAGCTTGCCAGTGGGATCCAGCTTTTTGGCACCTTCAGGAGTCAGCTCTCCGCCTTTTTCACCGGCCATCAATACCCTCGGAAGAATATGGCGCAGTTTCCACGGGTACTTCTTAGGCGCGATTAAGTTTTCAAACTGTTCAATCATGTTGCTGTCATAGTCGTTGGTATTGCTGCCAATGGGGAATACGCCAGAGGCATCGCCTATACCCAGCACTTTTTCACCCGACAGCTGCCAGTGCACGTAACCGGCTAAGGTGGTAATAAAATCAATATCTGCTACATGGGATTCTCCATTTAAGATGGCTTGATAGAGATGAGCTATGCTCCAACGTTGGGGAATGTTAAAGTTGAACAGATTGGTCAACTCCGATGCGGCCTTCTCAGTTATGGTATTGCGCCATGTGCGATATGGAACTAGCAGCGAACCGTTTTTATCAAAGGGCAGATATCCATGCATCATAGCCGAGATTCCGATAGCCTTTAGATTGGTGATTTCTACACCGTATTTCTCGGCCACCTCACTGCATAGGTTGCGGTAACTGTCCTGAATGCCGGTCCAGACATCCTCCAATCGATAGGTCCATATGCCGTCTTCGTAGCGGTTTTGCCAGGAATGACTGCCAGAAGCAATCGGATTGTGGTTGTCATCAATCAGTACCGCTTTAATGCGAGTAGACCCCAGCTCGATGCCCAACACAGCTTGGCCATCTGATATCAGCTGCCTGATTCTTTCCCGATTGTCCATATAATCACTCCCCTGAATATTTTACTTATTATCGCTTAGTGCAATGGCTGTTAAGTATATGATGGATGTGGTTTTACTATTAGTTGTACGTACAACTTGCAATTCAATTATACTGCATTTTATCTATAACCTCAATAGAGTTGTATTAATAAGGCATAATTATGACTTTTTCGGCTTTTCCTTTCCAGCTGATAATTTTCTGTATAGCTATAAAATAGCCGGTTTTCCATTTGGTTAGTCAGTGACAAAAAAGGTGCGCTCGCATTTTATCTGGGTTTATTGTTGAGGCAATTTGCTCGGTTTTTAAGGATGGAATTATAAAACCTTAGAAGATGATGTAACTGATTTGACAGATTAAAAATGGGCTGTTGACAATTCAATGAAGGAGGTTTTCCGTAAGACGGTGTTAACAAACATTGAAAAACGGTGTACAATCTAGATTGGCCAATATAGGAGGGGTAGGTGAAGGTGGTTAAGGTAAACGACATAACCGAAGGAAATGTATTCAAAGCATTATTCAGATTGGCTCTTCCCATTATGGGGACATCCTTTGTTCAAATGGCCTATAATATGACCGATATGCTTTGGGTAGGGAGGATTGGCTCCAGGGCTGTGGCTGCCGTCGGAACGGCCGGTTTCTTTACATGGCTTGGAGCGGCCTTTATATTGATATCCAGAGTAGGTGCCGAGGTAGGGGTAGCTCAATCGGTAGGAAAACGGGATATGGCCGAGGTCAGGGCCTATATAAAACACAGTATTCAGCTTATTATCTCCCTGGCCTTGCTATACGCCTTGGTGTTGATCATCTTTTGCAGGCCTTTGATTGGATTTTTTAATATTGGTGAGCAGGATATTGTGGACGATGCGGTCACCTATTTAGTCATAGTTGCCTCGGGGATGGTATTCTATTTTATTAATCCCGTCTTTACTGCCATTTTTAACGGCTACGGGGAAAGCAGGATTCCTTTTACCATAAATTCATTGGGACTGATTATAAATATGATTTTAGACCCGTTGCTGATTCTGGGATTAGGGCCTTTTCCCAGACTAGAGGTTGTCGGCGCGGCTTTGGCGACCATAATTGCCCAGTTTTGCGTCACTGTCATATTCATTATCAAAGCCAGAAGGACAAAAGAGATATTTTCAGGCCTAAATCTATTTGAAGTTCCGGATATGGGCCGCATAAAAACCATTGTTAGGTTAGGATTGCCGGCGGGACTTCAAAGTGGGCTATTTACGGTATTTGCCATGTTCATTGCCAGGATAATCGCCCAATGGGGTCCCATACCAATAGCGGTGCAAAAGATTGGCTCCCAAATAGAGGCTATATCCTGGATGACGGCAGGGGGATTTCAAACTGCCATGAGCACCTTGGTGGGGCAAAACTACGGCGCCAATAAATGGCACAGGGTTGTTAAGAGTTATATTGCAGGAATTTTGGCTATGTCCATAATAGGGATATTGGCTACCGCACTGCTGATCTTTGCTCCAAGGCCACTATTTTCCATATTCATCGACGAAGAAGAGACCATAAGGCACGGAATTGCATATTTACGGATATTGGGGCTTTCACAGCTATTTATGTGCCTGGAGTTAACCTCGGCAGGTGCTTTTAACGGATTGGGCAAGACTGTTCCCCCGTCGGTAGTAGGAATAACCTTCAACGCTTTAAGGATCCCGGCAGCCCTTTTGCTATCTTCAACTAGCCTGGAACTTAACGGCGTATGGTGGGCTATAAGCATGTCAAGCGTCTGCAAGGGTACGGTGTTAACCGCGTGGTTCGTATTTACGCTTATTAGGAATCCCGAAACCAAGGTCCTCAGGAAAGTAAACCTCTTTAATTCCTAATTTACTTTGTACCGTTTAATGAGCAAGTTGCAAAGGGGTTATTTATAAGGTAAAAAGGGGTTATTTTGTAAGATAATGTGTAACGTTAACCGCGTATGGAAATGCTTCTGTTGTATTTTAACTGCCTTGTTAAAATGAAAAGCTAAATGTAAGGCCGCGGGTAAACGAAGTGCAGCATTCAAGTGGAATTGCTCAATGATGAGCAATATTGTTAACGATATAGGTACTGAAGAACTAGCACACT
>NZ_VSCO01000007.1:0-30043 GCF_047459465.1 Caldicoprobacter sp.
GGGATGGCATCATTCTCAATGCAGGTGCCTATACCCACTACAGCTATGCCATACGGGATGCCGTGGCGGCTGTAAAACTGCCCGTCATAGAGGTACATATATCCAATATACATGCCAGAGAAGAGTTTCGCCGGCACTCAGTTATAGCGCCGGTATGCATAGGGCAGATCACCGGTTTGGGCATTGAGGGGTATCTGCTAGCCCTGGATTATTTTGCTAAATATTTCAAGAAGAAAAGCTAGAAAGGGGGGAAGAGCGCCTTTCTCTTCCTCTAAAAGAGTTTTTGCGCTCACACATTATGATGAAGTCGCCAATGAGCAGGTTGTTGGATCAAATGGAGAACCATGATGGTGTCAATGCAGCCCTGATTACCGACCCTGAAGATGTGGAATACTATTCCGGCTTTAGGGCAAATGAAGCTATGCTATTCGTACACTCTCTGGTGCGCTATCTCATCGTTATGGATGGCGAGGCGGACCAGCTATGTAAGGCGGAGCAATCGGGCTTTAAGGTTCTCAACGCATCATGGGATGAAGCTGTCAATTTTCTTTCCAAATTGTGCAGCAAATTAGGAGTCCATAGTATATGGATTGAAGAAAAATATATTAATAAAGAAAAATACAGGCTGTTAAAAGAGTCATTAAATGGAGTGGAGCTCATACCGGTTGATGATTTTATTGAAAAAATCATTGAGGGATAAAACTATTCTTAAGGAAAGGAAGTGGTGATTATGGATATGATTGCAGCAGGTGATTTCAGAAAAGGCGTAACCATTGAATTGGACGGGCAGGTATATACAATCGTCGATTTTCAGCATGTAAAGCCTGGAAAAGGAGCTGCGTTTGTGCGTACCAAGATTAAGAACATAGTGACGGGCAACGTGCTGGAGCGCACTTTCAACCCTACTGAAAAGGTGCCCAGAGCTCATATAGAGACCAAGGAGATGCAGTACCTGTACAACGATGGTAACCTGTACTACTTTATGGATACCGAAACCTATGAACAGATACCTTTAAACAGGGATCAAGTGGAAGACGCCATGAAGTATATAAAGGAAAACATGATCGTCACCATCAAGTTTTATAAAGGAGTGCCTTTTACGGTGGAGCCGCCCAACTTTGTGGAGCTTAAAGTTATCGATACCGAGCCGGGCGTAAGGGGAGATACGGTGACAGGTGGTAGCAAACCGGCGACTTTGGAAACAGGGGCTGTCATTCAGGTTCCGCTGTTTGTCAATACTGGGGACGTGATCAGGATCGATACCAGAAACGACGAGTATATAGAAAGGGTTTAAGGGGAATAGTATAAAGTGAAATCATGCGTTTCAAGCCGGGATAGTCATACTATTTTAAAGGGAGGAAATTAAATGAACAACAATTTAGGAGAAAAGATGTCCTACATCAAAGGGTTGGCAGAAGGATTGGGGCTGCACAAAGAAGATACAAAGGAAGCCAGGATACTCATGAACATTATCGAACTGCTGGAGGACATAGTTGATGCCATAAATGAGCTTGAAACTTCTCAGGCCGAGCAGGATGATTACCTTGATGCCCTCAATGAAGATTTGACGGATATACAAAACGATATATATGGTGAAGATGAGGGCGAGGACATGGATGAAGATGCCCATTATGTGGAAGTGGTCTGCCCTCACTGCCAAGAAACCGTTTATTTCGAGGAGGAGGCATTTGAAGAAGAGGATGACCTCATCTGTCCCAACTGCGGAAAGCTAATATACCAAGAAGAAGATGATGATGAATACGACCAAGACGAAAATGAGGAATGAGCTATTAAGGAGGACCGGTGCAAAACGCACCGGCTTTTTTTATTTTTGGTGATATTCTTTTAGCCCAAGACATAGATATTTATTAAAAGGGAGGACGAGTTGTATATGGTATACAGCCGATATCCTTCGGGGATTGCATGGAAGCAAGTAATACTCGATGTGCTGCCCGAAAACATTGGGAGGATAATAGATGGAATTCCCCAGGATGTTGCCGAAAACTTGGAAGAAATTCGGATACGTGAAGGGCGACCGCTGATCATACATGGCCGGGGGAAGAGCTACTATCTGGGGCCTGACGGAGAGCTGTGTCCTTCGCCGGAGAAGGCTTATTATGTAAATCACAGCGATATCCAAAGCATACTGCAGCGCGTCTCCAACTATTCCATATACGCCGTGGAGGAAGAGCTGCGCAACGGGTACATAACTTTAAAGGGTGGGTATCGAGTAGGACTGGCTGGCAAAGCCGTGTTGGAAGGGGGCAAAATAAAGACGTTAAAGTATATAAATTCCTTTAACATACGCATATGCCGAGAAATAATAGGGGTTGCCGACAAAGTTATCCGCTATATCGTTTCTGGAGGAGAAGTGCATCATACTCTCGTGCTGTCTCCACCCCAGATGGGCAAGACCACTCTTATCCGCGATATTGCTCGACAGCTGAGCGATGGTTTTCCCGGCTTTAGGGGCGTGAAGGTCGGAATCGTGGACGAACGCTCAGAGATAGCAGGTTGCTTTCAAGGGGTTCCACAGAACAACGTGGGGCTTCAAACCGATGTGCTAGATGCCTGCCCTAAAGTAGAGGGCATCATGATGCTCATCCGCTCCATGTCACCTGCTGTCATAATAACCGACGAGATCGGCAAGGCCGAGGATGTGGAGGCCATTGAGGAGGCGCTCAATGCAGGTATAAAGATAATTACAACAGCTCATGGCAGCGATATAGAGGAGGCACGGCGCCGGCCCATTCTCTCAAAGATTCTGGACAAGAAGATATTCCAAAGAATCATCGTGTTGGGGAATTCCCTGGGGGTGGGTACGGTCGAGAAGATATACGACGGCCACACTTTAAACAATCTGCTAGATAGGCCCGTTCGTTGAGAGGGGGTAGCTATCATGGCCTTTATCAAGATATTATCAAGCTTGATGATAGTGATATGCTGCTCGTTTTTGGGGATGCAAGCCGCCAATAGATATTCATTGAGGGTTAAGGAGCTCAGGCTGCTGCGTATGGCATTTGCACATCTGGAGAGCGAGGTTATCAACTACGCCAACTTTTTGCCCGAGGCGGTAGAGAGGGCAGCTGTCCTTTCACAAGATGGAGTAAAGGAATTTTTTAATGACTTTAGCCGCAGGCTGCAGCAAAGGAGCGGCGCCACAGCTGCCGAGGCATGGGAAAAGGCCCTGCGAAGTTGGAGAAGTCATCTTCATATAACTGATGAGGATGCTCAAATCCTTCTGAACTTTGGGAAGGTGCTGGGAGTAAGCGACAGGGACAGTCAGCAAAGGTATTTCCAAATCATTCAAAGCCAGCTAAAAGGTCAGGAACAGAAGGCTGAAGAAGCCTGTTCGAAATACCGCAACATGTACAGGAGTTTAGGGGTGTTAGGCGGATTAGCCCTGGCCATAATACTGCTGTGACGGGGGTGCGCATCGGGATGAGCGTCGACATAATATTTAAAATAGCTGCTATAGGCATACTTGTCTCGGTACTCAATCATGTGCTCAACAGGGCGGGACGGGAGGAGATATCCATGATGGTAACTTTAGCGGGTATAGTGGTGGTTCTGCTGATGGTGATAGACATGATAAGCAGGCTGTTCAACAATGTCAAGAACATATTCCAGCTTTACTGAGGAGAGCACATGATGGATATAGAGGTCTTTCAGCTGGTGGGATTGGGAATAGTGGCTGCCATTTTGGCGCTGGTGCTGAAGCAACATAAACCTGAACTCGGTTTATTTATAGCGATTGCCGCTGGAGCCATAATGCTGCTCATGATAACGGGAAGGCTGGTGGCCATAGTTGCCGTGCTGGATAACATGGCCCGGCAAGCTAACCTTGATCAGTCACACCTGTCTGTGGTGCTTAAAGCTATAGGCATCGCTTATATCGCCGAATTTGGTGCCCAGGTATGTAAGGATGCGGGGGAAAACGCCATAGCTTCTAAGATAGAGCTGGGCGGCAAGATCATAATACTGAGTTTGGCCATCCCAATTCTTGTGGGATTGATTGAAGTGATATTGCAAGTTCTCACTTGAGGGGATAAAGCTCATGAAAGCCTTTGCTATTCTTTTATCATTACTGTTGTGCTTGCCTGAAATGGTTTTTGCAAACCCCGAGTATCATGGAGGTTTAGAAGATATAAGGGAACAAATGCGGTCAATCATAGACCGACAGCTGGATGAGTTAAGCGTTGAAAGATGGGACGAGTTCATAGAAGAGGGTCAGCAGCAGGGCAACCCGGTTTTTCAGGAGGGTAGTGCCCGCGACCTGATAAAAAAGATAGTTACAGGACAATTTAACTTTAACCTAAGGGATTTTTTGCTTCATATAATGGGCATCTTTTACAGAGAGGTCATGTCAAATTTGGCCTTGATAGCAAGGATAATAGCTCTGGCCGTGGTGTGCGGCGTGCTCAAAAACATGCAGGATTCATTCCAAAGCGTCTCGACAGCTGAAGTAGCTTATTTTGCATGCTATATGGTAGTGGTACTAATGGTCATACATAGCATCATGTCGGCGGTGGAGACAGGACGGAAAGCTGTTGAGGCCATGGCCTCATTTACCCATAGCTTTTTTCCTGTCCTGCTGGCCTTGCTGGTCTCCATCGGAGGGATCACCTCTTCAGCCATTTTGAAGCCTACCGTTGGCCTATTGGTGGGTTTTATGGGCATGGTGATAGAACATATCATGTTCCCTTTGATACTTGCTTCGGCAGTCATCATCATGGTGAACCACATCAGCGACAAGGTTCAGCTCAACCGCTTAAGCTCGTTGCTAAAAAACCTTTGCGAATGGTCACTAGGCCTTATATTCACCGTATTTGTGGGTGCCCTGATCGTTCAAGGGGTGATGGCAGCATCCATTGATGGTATATCTATCAGGACGGCCAAGTTTGCGGTTGATACATTTGTGCCGGTTGTAGGGAAGATGTTTGCGCAGGCGGTTGACATGGTGGTGGGCTGTTCGTTGCTGATAAAAAACGCGGTGGGCCTTGTGGGTTTGCTGGTCATAGCATCCATATGTCTGTATCCAGTGCTAAAGATACTGGGCATCATGGCCATATATAAGCTCACCAGCGCGGTATTGGAGCCGGTGACTGATAAGCGCATCGCCGATTGCCTGAATGACATCGGCAACATGATGATAATAATCGCCATAACGGTAGCCGGAATGGCCATGGTATTCTTCCTGGCCATAACACTGGTCATTGGCGTTGGGAACGCCGCTACCATGATGAGATAAGCTCTATGATAGTGCGTTGGTAAAAAGGGAAAGCATAACTCCAGGGAGGTGGTAAAAGGTGTGAGCCCTTCGATTGGCGGGTGGATCCTCAATCTGGCGGTTATGAGCATTCTGGGTGCAGCGGTAGACCTGTTGCTGCCGAGCGGCAGCATGAAGAAGTATGTCAGGTTTTTGATAGGCATAGCCATTTTGGCCGCAATGCTTCAGCCCATCTTTAAAGCCTTTGACCAGTTGCCCAATTTGGAGAAATACACTGCTCAGGCCTTTGCAACCATGGACTTTGCAAATATGAGTTATCAGATAAAATGGCTGGAAGGTCAGCAACAACGTGAAATAATGGATTATTTTATACAAACTATGGAATCCCATATGGAGCAGCAGATCAAGCAGATTAAAGGTTACGAGCAAGTAAAAGTCCGTGTAGAAGCAGATGAAGGCTTATACCATGAAAGCCAGCTGCCGGATATTCTCAAAGTGTACGTAGATGTCGGCACTTCGGCAGAAAGCCATATTAAACCGGTGCGCATCGATATAGGCACAAAGGATGCCAATGCCTTGCAAGCTGATAAGCCTGCCCAGGTATCAAAGGAGCAACAGGAGATCAAGGCGCTTTTATCGAGCATATACGGCATTGACCAGAGCAGAATAGAGGTAAATTTTCGAGATAATTCACATGCCGGCCAAAACGATGATAAACCTAAGGTCCGGGAGGGAGAACTGCCGTGAAACACCTAGGCTTTTTAAAGAAAGCAGCAGAAAAGCTTAAAGGTTTAAAAAACGTGGAGATAGTTATTGCCCTACTCTTTGTGGCAGTGGTGCTCAGCGTGTATGCATCAAACTTCAACAGGGCATCTCCTTCCGTGCCTGACTCCGACGGCCAAGCCAATAGAGGGGTACAATGGGTGGGGCAGGATGGATATGAAGACCAGCAGGAGCTTAAGCTGCAAAAAAAGCTATCGACCATCAAAGGGGTGGGAAAAGTAGAAGTCATGATCACCTATAAATCCAGCAAGGAAATAGTCACCGCCATGAATACCACACAGTCGGAGACGGTGACCGAAGAACAGGATAGCAGCGGTGGAACGCGAAGGGTATCACAGAGGGATATCAACAGCCAAACCGTCACCATCGGTGAAGCCGGTAACGCACAGCCGTTGGTCATCAAGGAGATGGAGCCTGAGATTAAGGGCGTGATAGTCATCGCCGAAGGGGCAAGGGACGTGCGCGTAAAGCTGGACCTTATAAGAGCGGTCCAGACAGCCCTGGGGGTCAGTGCCCAGCAGGTTGAAGTGTTTGAGATGGAGACAAATGGAGTGGAGGAGTGATGGAGATGCTGGTTGTAAGGAAAAAGAGCGTGGTTATGGGGATCCTTGTTGTATTGTTGATCATCACAGGTTATCTAAATTTGGTTTACAATCAAAGCGCGTTGAATGGGCAAAATGTGCAAGAAGCGGTAAACCAGCAGGATGAAATGGATGGGATAGTGGTCAGGGACATGGAAGATTCAACGGAGGAAGAGGAAGATGCGACCGAAGTAGCAGCCATCAGTTCGGCAAATTTCTTTGCAAGCTACAGGCTGGAGAGGGAAAACACCCGTAAGGAGGAGATAGAGTACATACGGCAGATATTGGATAACCCAGCATCCGACCCTGAGATTAAGAAAGAGGCCCAGGCACAATTGCTGGAGATTACCAAAAACATGGAAAAGGAGCTGGCCATAGAGGCCTTAATCAAGGCAAAGGGGTTTAAGGATGTGGTGGTAATCCTCCACAAGGATTCAGTCAACGTTATAGTAGATAAACCGGACCTGCAACAAGAGGAAGTGGCGCAGATTCTTGATATAGTTCGCCGCGAATCGGGCCATAAACCAGAAAATATAAAAATTATACCCAAATTATAAGGAAGAAGTTTGTAAAACAGCGCCCGTTTTGCTATAATAACATTGTGTAATAAAATATGTCGGGGAGGTGGGTACCATGTCCGAAGTCGTGCAAAACAAAGTTGAAGAATACGGGAAGGTGACCTTTGCAGATGAAGTGGTAGCCATCATTGCAGGGCTAGCTGCTACCGAGGTAAAAGGGGTTGCAGCCATGAGCGGTAGCATGGCGGGCGGCATTGCTGAAAAGCTGGGGCGTAAGAGCTTGACAAAAGGAGTAAAAGTGGAAGTAGGAGAGAAAGAGGCAGCTATTGACCTCTATGTCATAGTTGATTACGGCGTCAGAATACCCGAGGTGGCATGGAATATTCAAGAAAACGTGAAGAAGGCAGTAGAAACCATGACGGGATTGTCGGTAGTGGAAGTCAATGTGCACGTTCAAGGCGTCAGTTTCGATAGGGAAATCAAGGACGAGGAAGGGGACAAGAAGCAATAATAAAATACATAAAATTTCGACCCTCTGAGCCTATCAGAGGGTTAATTTTAACGCGAGCCGTGGAAAAGCTAAAGTAAAGCCTTTGATGGCTGAAATATGTAAGATGCCTGGGCTGGCACGTTTTTACCAAGGAGAAGAACAGTACATAACCGTTAATTTGAGGGGGAAAAAACATGAAGATAAACTGGGCTGATAGGATATTATTGGTAGTGTATACGTTTTTAATTGCCATAGTGTCGCTGGCTTTGATGGCTATAGCGGTAGGGATTATACCCTTTGCCGGCGTAGTTGAGTACATAAACGGCATTCAATACAATTGGGGCTTTGCTGTGGCGGTTTTCTTAGTCTCCCTTGCCTTTTTGCTGGCAAGCCTGAGACTTTTGTTTTTAAGGCAAAGGCGTACCAACTTTGCAGGTACCCTTATTAAGAACACGGAACTGGGTATGATAAGAGTGTCGATAAGTACGCTGGATACGCTGGTACAAAAAGCCGTGAGGGGATTTAGCGAAGTAAAGGATGTAAAAAGCCTGGTTGTGGCCGAACCTGATGGTATAAGGATACGCCTTAGCATGCAGCTTATGCCGGATGTCAATATTCCCGAGATAAGCCAGGCCATACAAAAGAAGGTTAAGGAATATGTCGAGGCTACTGCTGGCATCTTGGTGAAAGAGGTATATGTGTATGTAGACAACCTTGCTGCTCTTCAGCGGTCGAGGGTAGAATAGGGAGGGAGTCCCTGTGGAACGTGGAGATATGTATGCCTTTTTTAAGTCCCATAAAGGGAAGGTTATAGGGGTGCTGGCTGGACTGCTATTCGGGATACTCGTGCTGATGGTAGGCTTCTGGCGTTCGGTCTTTTTGGCTATCTGTATGGGCGTTGGCTATTTTGTAGGAAGCCTGTACGATGGGAGCAGCAAGCTGCGCACGTTTTTTAAAAAGTTTTCCGACACAATGTAATGTTCAAATTCAAAAATTCCATGTTTAAAAATATAGCAGCGTTTAGGAGGAAAGACATGGCTAGAAAAGATGCAAGGGAAGTGGCCATGAAGCTTTTATACCAGAAGGACATGTCGGGAGAAGCCGACATCGATTTACTGCTTAAGATGGAACCGCATTACTCTATACATGAAAACGACAGGGAATACATATTGAACCTGCTGAACTTATTTGAAACCCATGCAGAGGAAATAGATGGCCATATAAGGTCCTTCTCCAAAGGGTGGGAATTTTCTAGGATTGCCAAGGTGGACCTGGCCATACTGAGGTTGGCTCTGTGCGAAATCCTGTACCGCGATGATATTCCGGTAAGCGTCTCCATAAACGAGGCGGTGGAGCTGGCCAAAAAGTTCAGCAACGACAAATCCGGCAGGTTTGTCAATGGGGTGCTGGGAGGTTTTATTCGCTCCCGGCAGATTGTACCAGAACAACATGTTATGCATAAGGAACAAACCACATCGGGCTATGAGGTTACGACTGACAACCCTACTGCATTGCAGCACAAAATCGCCACAGAGGAACAAATGTCTCTAGATGAAAATGTCAAGGTAGAGGAGAACCCGCAGTGAGATGCATCCTTGGCATGGATACCAGCTGTTATACCACGTCTATTGCTCTGGTGGATTTGGATGGAAATATCCTGCTAAGCAGGCAGATTCCCCTGGAAGTAGAGCCGGGACAAAGAGGCCTGCAACAGTCAAAGGCGTTATTTCAGCATCTGCACCGGCTACCCCATATGGCTAGCGAGGTTGCAAGGGTCATCGATCCCAAGAATGAGCTGGCGGCCGTGTGCGCCACCTGCAGGCCGCGTCCAGTAGAAGGTTCCTACATGCCGGTTTTCATGGTATCCCACCTTGCAGGACAGGCCTTTGCCAACATGCTCGGCATTCCATATTATGCTGTCAGCCATCAGGAAAGCCATATCCAGGCAGGGCTCTATTCTGCTGGAGGACCATGCAGCCAGCGCTTTTTAGCCATACATCTGTCGGGCGGCACATCGGAGCTGCTAAAAGTTAATGATGTGGGTACAGGTTTTGAAATTGAAATACTGGGGGCAACCCAGGATCTTCATGCTGGCCAGTTTGTCGACAGGATAGGGGTAGCAATGGGGCTTCAGTTTCCAGCAGGGGCTCATTTGGAGGAACTAGCGCGAAGAGGAAAGGATGGATATGTGACCATCCCTTTTTCTGTTAAAGGGCTGACCATAAGCTTCTCTGGGCCGGAAACCCATGCCCAGAGGCTGCTTGACAGAGGGGTTGATAAGGCAGATGTGGCTATAGCGGTATACAATTGCCTTGTAAGCACCCTTGAGAGGTGGATACTGAATGCTATGGACATCCCCGGCACGAATGTGAAGGATGTGCTGCTGGTTGGGGGCGTGGCATCGAGTGCCATACTTCGCCAAAAGCTGGTTGATAGGCTAAGAAAACGGGATGAATCCATACGCCTTTATTTTGCCGATCCATTGCTCTCAAAGGATAATGCGGTGGGTACCGCCCTTTTGGGCTTAAAGCTTTACAGGCGGTCTAGGGGAGGAGGATAATATTGGAAACAAGAGTAATTGATGGAAGAGAACTATCCAATCGGTTGAGGGAGGATATAAAATCAAGGGTAGAGAGGCTAAAGGAGAAGGGCATAACTCCTGGTTTGGCCGTTATACTGGTGGGAAATGATCCAGCTTCAGCGGTATACGTGTGCAACAAGGAAAAGGCCTGTAATAAAGTGGGAATATACTCTCAGGTGATTAGGCTGGATGAGAATACCTCTCAAGAGACTTTGTTGGAGTACATATACGGGCTAAACGCCGACAAAACCATACACGGCATACTTGTACAGCTGCCCTTGCCGCCGCAGATAGATACCAATGCGATCATAAATGCTATTGACCCCGCTAAGGACGTAGATGGTTTTCATCCGGTCAATATGGGCCGGCTGATGATAGGGGAAGATTGTCTTGAACCCTGTACTCCCAAAGGCATCATTCGGCTTATACAGGAGACCGGCCAGCCCATAGCTGGCAAGCATGCTGTAGTAATAGGGAGAAGCAATATAGTAGGAAAGCCTGTAGCATTGATGCTGCTTCGGCATAACGCCACCGTTACCATTTGCCACTCAAAGACCGTTAATTTAAAGGAAATAGCCCGGCAGGGGGATATACTGGTGGTTGCTGTGGGGAAGCCAAACCTGGTGGACAGCAGCTTTATAAAGCCAGGGGCTATAGTCGTAGATGTTGGGATAAACAGGGTGGATGATAAATTAGTGGGAGACGTCAATTTCCAGGATGCCTGCCAGGTAGCGGGCTGGATCACGCCTGTGCCGGGTGGGGTTGGGCCAATGACCATTACCATGCTTTTGGAAAATACCGTTTTGGCAGCGGAGAGAAAATGGGTAGAGTGATCTTTTCGGTCCATCAGATAAATGAATACGTGCGCGGTTTGCTGGGGCGGGACCCTATACTGCAGGACGTGTGGGTGCGCGGCGAGATTTCTAACCTAAAGGTGCACACCTCAGGCCATATTTATTTTACCCTAAAGGACGAGCAGGATAGGATACGCTGCGTGTTTTTTAGACAAAATCAAAGGGAGATGGCCTTTATACCCTCCGATGGGATGAGGGTGCTGGTAAGGGGACAGGTATCCCTTTATTGTAAGGACGGACAGTACCAGATGTACGTAATGGACATCGAAAAGGACGGTATAGGCGAGCTATATCTGGCTTTTGAAGCTTTAAAGGAGAGGTTGAAGGCTGAAGGGCTTTTTGATGTGCGGCATAAAAAGCCTATTCCCACTTTTCCCAGGAAAATAGCGGTTATCACTTCGCCTACGGGGGCAGCGGTTCGGGATATAATAAAGGTGGCAAGGCGCAGGTGCCCTTGTGTGGACATACTGGTGGTTCCCGTGCTGGTTCAAGGTTCTGCCGCACCTGCACAGATAGCGGCTGCTCTTGACTATGTCAACACCAGAGACGATATCGATACCATCATTGTGGGTAGAGGAGGAGGCTCGCTGGAGGAGCTGTGGGCTTTCAACGAAGAGGTAGTGGCTCGAGCAATCTGGCGCTCCAGGATTCCGGTGATATCGGCTGTGGGACATGAGACCGATTTCACCATAGCTGACTTTGTGGCAGACTTGAGGGCACCCACCCCTTCGGCTGCTGCCGAGATGGCGGTGCCCATGTTTCAGCATCTTCAAGAAGTGCTGTCCGGGTTAAACTCCCGGCTGATGGAAGCCATGCGCAACATGCTGATGCACAAGCGAAAGGGTTTGGAACATCTCAAATCCAGCTACGTATTTCGATACCCCGACAGGATCATGCAGCAGCGCAGGCAGCAGCTGGATCAGGCTTATACAAGACTTTGTGCTGCTTTCAACGATGTGCTATCTTACAAAAGGGAGAGGCTGTCGCGCTTGGCAGCAGCGCTGGATGCGTTAAGCCCTCTGGCCGTTTTGGGGCGCGGCTATGCCTTTATAACCTTAAAACCATCCGAAAGGACGGTGTGTTCGGTTGCATCGTTAAACCGGGGAGATGACATCACGGTTCATTTCAAGGATGGACGTGCCCATTGTAGGGTGGAGGAAATAGAGAGTGGGGTGTATGGGGTAACATGAGTCAGGAATGTAATAGGAATATATCAGAGTTGACTTTTGAAGAGGCTTTGAAAGAGCTGGAAATGGTAATATCGCGCCTTGAATCCAACGATTTATCGCTGGATGAGGCTATTGAGCTGTTTAAACGGGGAGTTAGCCTTTCTGCTCACTGCAATGCGAAGCTGGAAAGGGCTGAAGGGACGGTAAAACTGCTTATACAGAATCAGGGTAAAATTGAGGAAGTCCCTTTTATACCTGCTGAGGGAGATGAAGTATGAATTTTGACGAGATATACAGCAATAAACTGGAACTGGTGGAGAGCGCTTTGAAGAAATTGATGGAGAGGCATCGCGATTGTCCCCCTACTTTATTCAGGGCAATGAATTATAGCTTATTTGCTGGTGGGAAACGCATAAGGCCAGTGCTGCTGCTCTCAGCCCATGAATTGGTAGGAGGAGACATCAAAGAATCCATGGCGCTGGCCTGCGGGCTGGAGATGATTCACACCTATTCATTGATACACGACGATCTGCCGGCCATGGACGATGATGATCTGCGCAGGGGTATGCCAACCAATCACAAGGTGTTTGGGGAAGGGATAGCCATATTGGCTGGCGATGCTCTCCTTAACCTGGCCTATGAGGTTTTTCTGGAGAACGCCATGAAATATCCCCATAAGCTGGAACGCCATGTAAGAGCGGCTTTTGTGATAGCTAGGGCTGCGGGGCTTCATGGCATGATTGGTGGGCAGGTGGCTGACCTTGAGCAAGAAGGAAAAGATGTCCAGCCCGATATGCTTTATTATATTCACACCCACAAGACCGGAGCACTGATAGAAGCTGCCGTAAGGGCAGGTGCCATGCTTGAGCTCATCGAGAAGGATGTGGAGGATGCCATTGCAAAATACGGGCAAAACCTCGGGCTAGCATTTCAAATAGTAGATGACATCTTGGATGTTATAGGGAATGTAACCGATATGGGCAAAAATCCCAGCAGGGATGAGAAGCGCCAAAAAGCTACTTTCCCGGCTCTGTATGGTTTAGAGGAGTCGAAGCGTATGGCACAGGACTTGATTGAACAAGCGGTAAGCCATCTGGAACGCTTCGGCAAAGATGCATATTTTCTAAAAGAGATTGCCTATTATGTCTTGAGGCGCCAGAAATAGGAGGTGCTGGATGGAACAGCTCAAGCAGCTTGCTTCTAATTCGGCTTTATGGGTAAGCTTTCTGGCGTGGTTTATTGCCCAGACGTCCAAGGTGATCTTGACGGTGTTGACCCATAAAAAATTGGATCTGCGCAGGTTTGTGGGTTCGGGCGGCATGCCCAGCTCTCACACTGCCCTTGTGGTTTCCTTGGCTACTGCGCTCGGAGAAATAAATGGCTATGATTCCGATATATTTGCGCTGTCTTTGGTGTTTGCATTTGTGGTCATGTACGATGCGGCAGGAGTAAGGAGGGCGGCTGGAAAACAGGCCGCCGTGCTCAATGAGATATTGGAAAGGTTGCAGGAGGGCAAGGACGTTCCGCAGGAAAAGTTAAAGGAACTCATTGGACACACGCCCATAGAAGTCATAGTGGGCGCCATCTTGGGCTTTGTGATAGCTAAGCTGTTGCTGTAAAATTTGAATTTTGGGGGCTGTTATGATATAATACTATTCAAGGAAATAATCTGTTACGTGGTGGTGCAGTATTCTAGTCAGCTCGGCCAATTTTGAAGACGGGCCTAAAAATCCGTCAAGGGCACATCGATGAAGTTCCTGGTGCTGGCTCTCGACGCCCAGTCGGGGGTTGGTGCTGGGAGTTAAGGAAGGTGGGCGACCCGCAAAGGCATGCGGGCGTTGACCCATCTTCCGCGGAGACCCAAGTGGGTGGTAACCATCGGTTGCTACTACTTGGGCATGAACCTGTATCGCGGCGAAAAGCTGTGTACAGTGTAGCCTGCCTTGAGTGGTATGGGTGGATTACAGATCAGGTTTCGGCACAATAGGGCCCATTGTGCGGAAACTATTGCTGTATGAAACCCATGCTGCAAAAGAGGCTAGAAATTGGCTGTAGCTGTCGGGGAAAGCCCCTAGACTGCTGTACGGTGTGTTGGGGATTACAGTGTGGTCTAAGTGGTGATCCAGTTTTACCGTTGGCGACACGGTAAGGCGGGGTTTAAAGGGAAACCGCTTCTTCGGCGACGGGAAGTACCCTGCCGGGAAATCCTACTGGACCTTAAGCCGCAAAGTCTACCCAACACATCACCACCACGGTACATATACATATAGTTAGTTGATAGGGAGCGTGCATACCACTTGTCCAAGGATGATGGAGATCCATATAAGAGTATTAATGCTAAAAAAAGGGCAAGAATAAAAGATCAGAAAAATAACAAGAATGGTAAAAATGACGAGAATGGCAAGAATGGTAAGAATGGCAAGAATGGTAAAAATGGCAAAAAACGCAACAATGGATGGGCAAGAAAGGTCTTCGTTTTGACGTTTGTCATTGCATGTGCGTTTAGCTTTATTTCAGAAGCCACCATTCGAAGGATGAGTAACTTAATAGTAGCAGCATTAATCTTATTCGTAATCATATTAATAGGCATAGTTTTTGATATAATAGGCATCGCAGTGACATCTGCCTCTGAGGTGCCTTTTGTGTCTATGGCGTCCAAAAAAATACGCGGAGCCAAGGAAGCTATACGCCTTATAAGGAAAGCTGACCAGGTCAGCAGCTTTTGTAACGACGTGGTGGGCGACATCTGCGGAATTATCAGCGGTGCTGCTGGCGGCGTATTGACCTTGAAAATTATTGGGACAGACTTCACGACATTGGAAGAAAGTCTCTTGAGCATAATAATAAGTAGTTTGATCGCTGCCCTTACGGTGGCGGGCAAGGCTCTGGGTAAAAGCTTTGCCATCATCAATTGCGATAAAGTGGTGTATTATACGGCATACTTTTTGTCATTGTTAAATGAAAAGATAGACGTGCTGAACGGCAAGAAAAATTCTAAAGGCAATGCAGTTATGAAAGCGAGAGAGAATTAGATGGGCAGATATCCGCTGCTAGAATGCATTGACTCGCCTAAGGATTTGAAGCGTTTAAATATAGGAGAACTAAAGCAGCTGGCCGAAGAGATAAGGCGATTTCTGCTGGATAAAGTGTCCAAGACGGGAGGGCACTTGGCTTCAAATCTCGGTGTGGTGGAGCTGACCATTGCACTTCACTACGTATTTAATAGCCCGTTTGATAAGATCATCTGGGACGTGGGACACCAGGCATATGTGCACAAGATACTAACGGGGCGAAGAGATCAGTTCGATTCATTGCGCCAGTTTGGGGGATTAAGCGGTTTTCCAAAGCGCAAGGAAAGCGTGCACGATGTGTTTGATACGGGGCATAGCAGCACCTCTATTTCGGCTGCGCTGGGCATGGCCCGTGCCAGGGATTTAAAGAATGAAAAGTACAGCGTAATAGCGGTGATCGGCGATGGTGCCCTAACCGGAGGTATGGCTTTTGAGGCCTTAAACGATGCTGGCCATTCCAAGACCAACCTCATAGTTATATTAAACGACAACGAGATGTCCATATCCGAAAACGTAGGCGCTTTGGCTGCTTACCTATCAAGGGTCAGATCAAATCCCAGATATACCAGGGTTAAAAAGGGGATAAATTCGCTGCTACGTAAAATCCCGCGGATGGGTCAATATTTTGCCAATTTAATTGAAAAGTTCAAAAACAGCTTTAAATATCTCTTGATTTCGGGAATGTTCTTCGAGCAGATGGGTTTTACCTATATAGGGCCTATTGACGGCCATAACCTGGCAGCTCTAATTGACGTGTTGAAGAGAGCTACCATGGTGGAAGGGCCTGTACTCATCCATGTGGTCACCGAGAAAGGGAGGGGCTATGGTTTTGCCGAAAAAAATCCCGAGCTGTTTCATGGGGTTCCTCCCTTTGACGTGCACAGCGGCGAGATAAGCGTAAAAGGCGAGGTTACCTTTTCCCATGCTTTTGGTCAACACTTGGTGGAGATGGCCCAGCAGGATCCAAGGATTGTAGCCATTACGGCGGCCATGCCTGAAGGTACCGGCCTGATTGAGTTTAAAAAGCGATTTCCCAATCGCTTTTTTGATGTAGGCATCGCAGAACAGCATGCCGTCACGATGGCTGCGGGGCTGGCGGCTAACGGTTTTAGGCCATATGTGGCTATTTACTCTACATTTTTGCAACGGGCCTACGACCAGATACTCCACGATGTGTGTCTTCAAAATCTTCCAGTGGTGCTGGCAGTCGATAGGGCCGGCATAGTAGGCGAGGATGGTGAAACCCATCACGGGGTGTTCGATATAAGCTACCTGCGACATATACCCAACATCACCGTGATGGCTCCCAAGAATATAGCCGAGCTTAAGGAGATGCTGGATTATTCCTTGACCATGGAAGGACCGGTAGCCATTCGTTATCCCAAAGGCAACACTGGGATAGATGATGCGTCTCCTGTAAAGCCGCTGGAAGGCTTGAAGTGGGAAACCATGGTTAATGGGAGCGATTGTTGCATATTTAGCTTTGGCAGGATGTTAAAGGTGGCCTTGGAAGTTGCCAGCATCCTCAGAAGGGATGGCATAAGCACTTGTGTGGTAAATGCAAGGATTATCAAGCCGCTGGATGAACAGCTGCTTATGGATATTTCAAATTGCATAGTCAGATGGATTACCCTGGAGGATACCGCCCTTCAGGGAGGTTTCGGGAGCAGCATAAACGAGTTTGTTGCTGCCCATCAACTACCAGTGTGTGTGATGAATTTGGGAGTAAATGATAGCTTTGTCCCCCACGGTTCGGTGGAGCGCTTGCTCAACGAGCTGGGACTTGATTCACACAGCGTAGCATTTAAAATAAAGAAATTTTTGAGCGGATATAGAAAGAGGGCTTATGTCAACTTCTAAAGAGCGATTGGACGTGCTGTTGGTCAGAAGAAATTTAATAGAGAGCCGCGAGAAGGCAAAGGCCGCTATAATGGCGGGGCTTGTATACGTAGGCAATAAAAAGGTGGATAAGCCTGGCACCTTGGTGAGGATCGATGAAGAGGTTACCATAAAAGGAGATCCAATCCCTTATGTCAGCCGTGGTGGCCTGAAGCTGGAAAAGGCTCTTCAAGTTTTTAGAGTATCCGTTGAGGGGAAGGTATTCATGGACGTGGGTGCCTCAACGGGAGGTTTTACCCATTGCCTTCTTTTGAACGGGGCCAAAAAGGTGTATGCAATAGATGTGGGATATGGGCAGCTGGCCTGGCAGTTGAGGCAGGACCAGCGGGTGGTGGTAATGGAGCGAACCAACATCCGGTACGTTACTGCAGACATGTTCGACGAGCCAATTCAGGGAGCCACGATAGATGTGTCGTTTATATCTTTAAAGCTCGTACTTCCTGTAGTGAAGGAGATAGTCCAGGAGGATAGCAATATCATAGCCCTCATCAAGCCGCAGTTTGAGGCGGGAAGGCAAAAGGTGGGCAAAAAGGGAATAGTGAGAGATCCCCGTGTTCATACAGAAGTTCTTTTAGGATTTATAGATACGTGCCAGGAGCTTGGCCTTACGCTATACGACATTACCTATTCCCCTATTACCGGTCCGGAGGGTAACATCGAGTTTTTAGCTCATCTGCATAAAGCTACTGCCTCTCCGTTCATATATGTGACGGCACAAAAGGTGGAAAAGGTAGTTGAAGAAGCCCATAAGGAGCTGTTGCATGGCCAGTGAGGAGGTGCTGTGTGAAAAACATCGGTATTGTGCCCAATTTTTCCAAAGACCCGGATGGGGTTCAGACCAGTGCTATTGTAAGGGAAATACAGCGAAAAGGAATGCAGCCCCTTGTCTTACCTGAAGTTTTCCGGATTATAAATGTTGGAAAGGCTGTCGAAGAAGAAAGCTTTTACAGCCTTTCGGATTTCATATTTGTGCTGGGTGGAGATGGTACATTGCTGAGAGCAGCCAGGCAGGCTTGCAAGTATGGCCTGCCTGTTTTGGGTATAAATATGGGGAGGCTGGGATTTCTCACCGAAATAGAGGTTTCGGACATAGGGCTGGCACTGGATTCCATTCTAAAAGGTAACTATTACATTGAACGCCGCATGATGCTCAAGGCAAAGCTGGTGTGCCAGGGTATGGAAATACGCGAGCTGGTGGCTTTAAACGATATAGCCATTGCCAAAGCCTCCTTTGCTCGGATCATTCACCTAAAGGTGTACATCAATGACGAGTTTGTGGGGTACTACCCCGCAGATGGGGTTTTGGTATCCAGCCCTACCGGTTCCACAGCCTATTCCCTGTCTGCAGGTGGCCCTATAATCAATCCTGAGATGGAATGCCTGCTGCTTACGCCCATATGCCCTCATGCTTTGAATGCAAGAGCCATCGTCACCGATAGTAAGGATGAGATCCGCATTGAAGTGGCCGATAAAAGCCGCGATGTCCTGCTAACGGTGGACGGACAGGAGGGGGTGCCGGTACATAAAGGGGATAACATAGTTATAACTAAAGCAGAGGTTGAGACCAGGCTTGTACGTATACGTCGGCGCAGCTTTTTTAACCTATTGAGAGATAAGATGGCAGAACGGCTGTCGGATTTACCAGAGGCAGGAGGGGGGATAGAGGGATGAAGTTGCAGCGCCATGCCAAAATACTGGAACTTATACAGCAAAAGGACATTGAGACGCAGGAGGAGCTGGCTGAGGAGCTTAGAAACCACGGCTTTGACGTTACTCAAGCTACCGTATCCCGGGATATAAAGGAATTACGGCTCATAAAAGTTCTTACTCCTGCGGGGACTTATAAGTATGCCACCATGAGCAAGATGGATTCCCAAAACTGGGAAAAGATGATACGCGTCTTTGTGGAGTCGGTTACCTCCATAGACTACGCTTCCAATTTGATCGTGGTCAAAACCCTTTCGGGCAACGCGCAGGCTGCAGCGGCGACTATAGATGCGCTTAACTGGCCCGAAATTTTGGGGTGCGTAGCTGGGGATGATACCATTCTGGTTGTGGTAAGGGATGCCTCTAAAGCAAAGGACGTAGTGGAACGCTTTAAAAAGTTGAGCCGCTATACCAGTTGAGGGAGATTTATGTCGTTTTTGATGACAGGTATGGGGGTGCCTTCATGCTTAGCCACTTGTCCATACAAAACGTGGCTCTCATCGATAACCTGGTAATCGAATTCTGCGAGGGATTCAACGTTCTCACCGGTGAGACGGGTGCCGGGAAGTCCATCATAGTCGATGCCATAGGTTTAATGTTGGGCGAAAGGGCTGACAGGGACCTCATTCAGACAGGAAAGGACCACGCCCAGGTAGAGGGTTTGTTTTGTTTAAAACATCCCGAAAAAGTAGCGCCCGTCCTGGAGCGGTACGGTATTCCGATGGAAGATGACGGTACCTTGGTGCTGATGCGCCAGCTTTCCCGCAGCGGCCGAAACGTATGCCGCGTAAATGGCCAGATGGTAACCCTTTCTATTTTGAAGGAGATAGGGCAGTACCTGGTGGATATACATGGACAGCATCAGCATCAGTCACTATTAAATCCCGATTACCATATCGAAATTTTGGACCGCCTGGGCGGAGATGCCGTAGCTGTGCTCAAACAGCGGGTAGGGTATCTGTATTCCCAGTGGAGAGCTATAAGGCGTGAGATTGAGGAACTCATAAAGCTCGAAAGAGATGGAGAACGCATGAAGGACCTTCTAAACTACCAGATAAACGAGATTGCAGCGGCCAACCTCAAAACGGGAGAGGATACCGAGCTACTGAATGAACGCTCTTTGTTGCAGAATGCCGAAAAGATCATGGGCGTAGTTCACCATGCCTATGATGCCTTGTATTCGGGCAGTGTTACAGGGACGTCGGTAATTGATCAGCTGGCTATCATAAGAGATCGTTTTGCTCAAATAGCCCAGTATAACGAAGACTTTGCGCGTATAGCTCAGGATATGGAAAACATATATTACCAATTAGAGGACGTCATAGACAGGATAAGGAATTACAGGGACGGCTTTGATTATGACCCTGGCAGGCTGGATGAGATTGAGGCTCGCCTGGCGTTGATAAATTCCTTGAAAAGAAAATATGGTTCTACTATCGAAGAGATCTTGGAGCTTAAAGAAAAGCTAGAACAGCAGCTGCTTACCATTGAAAGCGGCCAGGAAAAGCTAGAAGAGTTGAAGCTGCAGGAGCACCAGGTTTTTTCCAATCTAATAGAAGTTTGCCTTCAGCTTTCCCGTAAAAGAAGGGAAGTGGCCAAGGCCTTTGAAGGGCAGCTGGTATCCCAGCTTAAGGAATTGGGGATGGAGAGGACCAGGTTCGCAGTAGATATATCGAGTCCCGATGTAAGCAGTACCGAGGAAGATTGGCTTAAAACGTCGGTTTTAAGCCGCATTACCCCTCAGGGGTTTGACAGCGTCGAATTTTTGATATCGCCCAATCCCGGGGAGCCCCTTAAGCCGCTGGCCAAAATCATATCGGGCGGGGAAATGTCCAGGGTAATGCTGGCATTCAAGACGGTACTGGCTGAAAAGGACGATATACCCACTCTGATCTTTGATGAGATAGATACGGGGATAAGCGGGCGGATAGGCAGCGTGGTGGCTGAAAAGATAAACGGGCTATCGCGCTCCCATCAGGTGATATGCATAACCCACCTGCCTCAGATTGCCGTCATGGCGGATAAACACTACAGGATCGAGAAGAAAGTCTACGATGGGCGCACTGTGACGCAGGTTCACCTGTTGGATGACCAAGAACGCCAGATGGAAATAGCCAAGTTAATAGGAGGAGCGGAAGTCAGCCACATAGGGCTGAAACACGCTCAGGAGCTGATTGACACAGCGCGCAAGGTCAAAGGGGCGATAAGCGGGTAAAAAGGGCCAATGGCCCTTTTTTTTTGTCTTTTTTTGTTCTTTCATGTTTTGAATAATTCGCATTTTTTGAGGTTAACTTAAGTTTATGAATCTTAATTTAAGCAAATAGGACAGGAGTATGTGGCAACTATGGAGAGATATAGAACTAGGAAACTGGTAGGAATATTTTTGGCATTGATATTTTTGTTCATAAACTATTCTCCATGGATCCAAAACTTTAAGAATATACCCTCAGAGCTTCTAATTTTTGAAGGCGATGCTCACATTCTCAACATCGGATTACCGCTTACGGTAAAAATTGAGGCTGACAACGTCAATGTGCTAAAGTTCAACGGTAATTCTTTGAAGGATCAGCCTAATTATAACATGGCGCGACCTTTGACCATACAGACGGTAAATGAAGGCAGCGCTGAGCTTATATTCAAGCTCTTTGGCATCATCCCTATCAAACAGATGAAGGTAAAGGTGCAGCCGGTTAAGAAGATATTTCCCGGCGGCAATTCCATTGGCGTTTCCATGTATACTCAGGGAGCACTGGTGGTTGGCATATCCGAGGTCATAGATCCCGAAGGTTTTATCCATTATCCTGCCAGCGAAGCTGGTTTGAGGCCTGGGGATGTGATAGAAAAGGTTAACGGCATTGAGGTGGAAAATGCAGACCACCTTTCTAAGTTGGTCAACCAGGTCAAGGAAAAGGGACTTGAGCTGGAAGTAAGAAGGGGCAATACCATATTTAAGACAAATATAGTGCCGGTTAAAGATATGCACGATTCTAAATACAGGCTGGGCATCTGGGTACGGGACAGCACTGCCGGGGTTGGTACCCTTACATTTTACGATCCTGATACCGGACTTTTTGGCGCTTTGGGTCACGCTATTACAGATATCGACACCGGCGTTTTGCTGTCGGTAAAAAATGGCGAAATAGTGCAATCCACCATAATAGATGTAAAACAGGGCAAGCGCGGTGAACCAGGAGAACTGAGGGGCGTATTTTCGAGCAAGCAAAAAGCCATAGGCAATATACTGCGCAATACCCCGTACGGAATATACGGCAAGGTGTATGGCCCTTTATCTGATCTTTATTATGATGAGCCTTTGCCCATATGCTCCCAGTACGATGTGAAGGTTGGCAAAGCAAGCATACTGACTACAGTGGATGAAGAGGGAGTAAAGGAGTTTGAAATTCGCATAGTCAAGGTAAATGTTCAACAGCATCCCAGCTCCAAGGGAATGGTGATAGAGATTACGGATCCGGAACTGCTGGCGCGGACGGGAGGAATTGTACAGGGAATGAGTGGTAGCCCAATTATTCAAGATGGCAAGATTGTGGGGGCCATTACCCATGTATTTGTCAACGATCCTAAGAGGGGATACGGCATATTCATAGAATGGATGCTGGAGGAGTGCCAGAAAATCATCGATTAATGTAAAGGTTTGGAGTTTCCTGTTGAAGGTTGATTTGGCAAAAAAAGTAGTAAACCGACAATTGTTTTTTGATGTACGGGCAGGAATTTTTTTGCAGGTGTCGAATAGAAATTTAAGAGTAAGAGGGTCGGAGTTTGTATACGGGGGGTATTTTGAAATGAAAAATAGTATAAAGGTGCTATTAGCAGATGATAACAGGGAATTCTGCGATATTCTCACCAAATATTTGGAAAAGCAGGATGATATAGAAGTGGTTGGAGTAGCCAGCGATGGAATGGAAGTTCTAGAGATGATTCCCAAGTTAAAGCCTGATGTAATCATCCTTGATATCATAATGCCTCATCTCGATGGTCTGGGGGTTTTGGAACGGTTGAATGAGTTGGGATTAGAGCAACTGCCTAAAATTATCGTATTTTCGGCGGTGGGACAGGATAAGATTACACAGCGGGCCGTTGCGTTGGGGGCCGATTACTACATGGTTAAACCCTTTGATATGGAAGTGTTTACAAAAAGGATCCGCGAAGTGGTGTGGGGCCTCTCGCCCGAGATGGGAGCGCCTGTATTTTCCGTCGACCAGTCACCCCAGAGTTTTCAGGCTTCCATCCTTCCATTGAACAGGCGCACCAATGAGAGAAGGTCTTCAGTTGAGGCCGATGTCACCAACATCATTCACGAGATAGGGGTGCCGGCTCATATTAAAGGCTATCATTATTTGAGGGAAGCCATACTGTTGGTGATGAACAATATGGACCTTCTAGGAGGAATTACTAAAGAGCTTTATCCCATGATTGCCAAAAAATTTAATACCACCCCCAGCAGAGTGGAAAGGGCAATACGCCATGCTATCGAGGTGGCTTGGAATAGAGGTCGCATAGAGACCATAAACAAGATATTCGGGTATACAGTGCATGATGAAAAGGGCAAGCCCACCAACGGAGAGTTCATCGCCATGATAGCTGACCGGCTGAGGTTGCAGTTAAAATCTTCGGTTTACTGATTTGATAAAACGGCATTAAATGGATGGCAGCGATCTTTCGCTGCCTTATTTTTTTTGTGCACGTATATTTAATGTGGTAATGTAAACCATATATGTATGGATATTGATTTTTGAATGGTATCAGCTGAGGGTGTTTAGCTTATGATAAAAGGTCGGGCAAAAAAGGATAAACGTACCAAAAACCTCATTGGCCGGCTTATGCCAGGGGATATAGCGGTGATATACCATCAGGACCTGGATGAGGTAGCAGCCCTACATCTGGTAGAAAAAAGGGTGAAGGCCGTCATTAATGGGGCTTTATCCATAAGCGGGCGGTATCCAAACCAGGGACCTAAAGTACTTTTAGAGGCAGGTATACCCATTATCGACAACATCGGCAAGGAAGCTTTTGAGTATATTCAGGATGAGGATTATTTAGAAATAGACGATAAGGGGCTGTGGGTGAACCGCAGGTATTTGTGCAACGTCAAGTTTCTGGCTAAGGATGAAGTGGAAGGGAAGATGAAGGAAGCCAGCGAAAACATATGGGAAGTACTCCGCGAATTTATCGATAACACTTTGGATTATGCTGAAAGGGAAAAGGATATGGTGATCGGCCCCGTAAAGGTGCCCCCCCTCAAGGTCAAGATGGAGAATCGACATGTGCTCATAGTGGCAAGGGGTAGGAACTATATTGAGGATTTAAAGGCTATACGCGCGTATATAGATGAGGTACGTCCCGTGATGATCGGGGTGGATGGGGGAGGAGACGCATTGCTGGAGTTCGGCTACAAACCCGACATAATAGTAGGCGATATGGACAGCGTCAGCGATCGCTGTTTGAAAAGCTGTGGGGAAATAGTGGTACATGCCTATCCCGATGGGCGTTGCCCCGGCATGGAACGAATACGAGCGTTGGGGCTTGAAGCGGTTACCTTTCCATTTCCGGGCACCAGCGAGGACGTGGCTATGATACTGGCGTATGAGAATAAAGCGGAGCTCATAGTCATGGTGGGCAGCCATAATAGTATGGTGGACTTCCTTGAAAAAGGAAGAAAGGGAATGGCCAGTACTCTTTTAGTGAGGATGAAGGTGGGATACAAAGTTGTTGATGCCAAAGGCGTCAGTGAGCTATATAAAAACCGCATACAGCCCGGTTATATAGTTGCCATATTTGCAGCGGCCATGTTTCCCATCTTGCTCATAACGCGCATGTCGCCGCAAATTCAAGATTTATACCAGCTGATAGCGCTTCGTATAAAGCTATTATTCGGTCTGTAGTAGGTGGAGGACCATGTTGCATCTTAAATATTACGTCATCCTGCTCATCGGAATATTTCTTGCGCTTGGACTGGGGATTTTGATCGGCATAACGCTTGAAAACAATAACGTGTTGGAAAATCAGCAGGAGCTCATCATCCGCCAAATAGAAAGCGAATTTGAATCTTTAAGAAATGAGGCTGCTATGCTAAAAAAAAGCCTGGCTGTCCTAGAAGAACAGAAAGCTCAGGCTGAATCTACATCTGAATACCTGTTTTCCCGGCTTATAGAGGATAGATTGCAGGGCCTTAAGGTTTCGATTATAAGCTTCGGTCAGGACACCATCTCCCCTGATTTGATACAGCTTTTGAGGTCGGCAGGAGCAACGGTGGGCTCCAATATAACCGTCAGGGCCGATTTATATGCAAGGCAGGATTTGGGCACGGCGCTGGTAACTTTTTTACAAAATGATGGCGATGATATGGGGAGGAATGACCTCCACAGCATAGTTGCCGATGCGCTGGTCTCAAGCCTCATAGAGGGGACCTTTACGCCGCTATCCCTTCGATTGAAGGAGATGCGCCTGATTCAAGCTTCCGGTGATATCGAGCAAAGCTGTGATGTGATCATCTTAAGTAGCAACGGAAAGGACGCACAGGCACAGTTCTCGGAAGAAAATGGTCTTGATGTTGTGCTCATTCAGACGGCCCTCAACATGGGGTTGCCCGTTGTGGCGGTGGAGCCATCCTCAGTGGAGAAGAGCGCCGTTTCGGAGTACGAAGAACTGGGGGTTTCGACAGTCAGGGATGTGGATACCCTTTACGGCAAGCTGGCACTGATATCGATATTGGAGGCCAACAGGCCCGAGTAGTATAGTGGGGCATCTTGCCATGTGAAGGAGGCATATCAGATGGACTGCTCAGGTGTAGGAGTGGTCATCCCAGCATATAACGAGGAGCAGCGCATTGGTAGCACTATAAGGGCAATAAAAAGCCTCGACCTAGTTCGTGAGATTGTGGTGGTGGACGACGGGTCCACCGACAATACCGCTCAGGTCGCTATGAGGGAAGGCGCAAGCCTTATAAAGCTGGCGCGGAACCATGGTAAGGGCTATGCCCTGTGTCAGGGCTTGAAAGCCATATCTAGCCCCATTGTGCTCATATTGGATGCCGACCTGGGGGACAGCGCCGTTGAGGCGGCAAAGCTGATACAGCCCATCATGGAAGGAAGGGCCGATGTAACCATTGCGCGATTTCCTAGCCTGCCCGGCAGGCACGGCTTTGGATTGGTCAAGGGCCTATCCAGAATGGGGATACGGCTTTTGACTGGGAAGGATTTCGATGCCGTGCTTTCGGGCCAGCGCGCTTTTAGGAGAGAACTCATAAATCCTCAATTTTTCAAATACAAAAGGTTCGGCGTAGAATTTGGTATGACGGTGGATTTGCTCAACCACGGCTTTAGGATATGCCAGGTGGATGTTGAGATGGACCATCGCGTTACGGGCTTTGATCTTGCAGGGGTGTTGCACAGGGCAAGGCAGTTTAGGGATATACTCGTTGTTTTGATGGCCAAGCTGTGGGAAAAGGTGGGAGCGAAAAAGGCTTATGGGATTGATTGATCAAATGGTATCGCTGGCGCTGTCCTGTTTTGCTGCAAGGCTTTTTATGCCCAGCATCTTTAAAATGCTTAAAGGTGGAGGGATGATGGTAAGGAATTATAGGGGGCAGCCTGTCACCACATCCATGGGGTTGAGCTTTATCTTTCCATGCCTTTGGGGCATCATTCCGTTTATGTTCGCGGGAATTGAGCCGGAACATGTGGCTTTTTTAGCAGTTGTCACATCGCTGGCCTTGGTGGGCTTCATAGACGATGCGGTGGGAGATACCGCTATAAAGGGTATAAAGGGCCATATTGGGGAACTCATCAGGGGCAGGATATCTACGGGGGTAGTCAAGCTCGTGATGTCGGCCTTGTTGGGGCTATTTATAACAGCCTATTACCATAAAAGGCTAATAGCGTGGGGAATTTATGCCCTGTTATTTTCGCTGCTAGTAAATTTTATAAATCTTATGGATTTAAGGCCTGGACGGGCAATAAAAGCCTTTCTTCTGGTGGCTATCGCCCTTGTGATTTTGGGAGGTTTCTCGAATGTATGGATGCTGATCCCCGTTATGGCCGCATTGCCCTTCTATATGAAGGGCGAGATGGAGGAGAAATACATGCTGGGGGATGCCGGGGCAAACCTTTTGGGCGGGATAGCCGGGCTTTATGCCGTCAAATCCATAACGCTGGTGACCGCAGCTATAATGTTGGTGCTGCTGCTGTCAATTCATGCCATAGCTGAGTACTGCTCTTTATCGAAATTCATAGAGTCTATTCCCGCACTGCGGTTTATCGATCAATTGTGGAGGGTAAAGGCGGATGAGGATACCGGTATGGATAGAGCTTAAAAGAGGTGTTGTAAAGGAGATAGTAGAGAGCGATGAGAGGGGTACAATGGTCGTCAGGCTGGACATCCATCACCCCCATAAGCTGGCAGTGGTGTATGCGCCGTTGACGGGATGGGTTGAGGTAGGCGATGAAGTGCTGGTCAACACCACCGCATGCAGCCTTGGTTTGGGCACAGGGGGCTATCACTTCGTGGTGTGCAACCTCAACATGAGGGATAGAGCTTTTGTCAGCAAAGGTCACGGCATGAAGCTGAAATACACTCCCCTTCAAATGCAGATTCTCCTGTCCGAGGAGGAAGAAAGTCCGCACCATGCCCACTATAACCAGCCCATTGATTTCCGGGGAAAGCTGGTGTACGTTGGAGAGCTGCACAGCATGCTGGCCCCCTTATGCGCCTATCTGAAATACTTTTCTGAGGGCAAAGTATCCATTGCGTATATAATGACCGACCATGGCGCGTTGCCCATAAGCTTCAGCCGAATTGTCGGCCTGCTCAAAAGGAAAGGCTTGCTGGATGTTACCGTTACCTCGGGCAATGCCTTTGGTGGGGACTATGAGTGCGTAAACATATATACCGCTTTGAAGGCTGCTCTTAACGTCGCCAACTGCGATGTGGCCATTGTGGCTATGGGGCCGGGCATACTGGGGACCGGTACCACCTTTGGGTTTAGCGGTCTAGAGCTGGGACTATATGTCAACCTGGTGGCAGCCTTGGGGGGAAACGTATTGTACATACCGCGGCTGGGATTTGGCGATGCCAGGGAGCGCCACATAGGGATAAGCCACCATTCCATTACGGTGCTAAAGCACATCATCCATCATCCCATCCCTCTCGTGCTGCCTTTAATGGATAAATCAAAGCTAAGGAGGGTTATAAAGCAGCTTGAAGATAGCCGTCTGCTGGCCAAGTACAGAGCCGTCTTTTTAAGCGGCAGCGATATAAGGAAAGCTTTAAAGCATTATGGCCTTGCTCCCACCACCATGGGCAGGGGTATCGATGAGGAGCCCTATTTTTTTTATGCTTTAGGAGCGGCAGCACGCTATGGCTTGACCCAGGTGCTCCAAATACGATGCTGTGATATCAAAAAGGTCGGGTTATAAATTCTCCTCAAGGCTCATAGTTATCAAGTAGGACAAATATTCACAAAAGTCCTCGGGGGGATAGCTTAATTGAACTCATCTAAGATAAAAACCCATATAATGCTCCACATAAGGAAGAATATAGTCCTTTACCTGCTTATAATATTTGCCTTCATCACTGGGGTGGCTGCCGGGGGATTCACGGTCGGTTCCATCAGCCCTGAGCAGAGGATGTATCTGGCCGATTACCTGCAGGGATATTCGTATATCATTGGCAATCAGCCCCATGTGGATAGAACCATTATATTCATAAAGGCTTTGCTACAGAACCTTCAGACCGCTTTTTTTATCTGGTTGTTTGGACTGACTTATTTGAGCATTCCCCTGGTGCCGTTAACGGTGGGGATCAGAGGTTTTTTCCTTGGCTTTACCGTTGCTTTTTTGATTGACTACTATGCCCTGAACGGACTTTTTATGGTGCTTGTGTGCATCTTACCGCAATCGTTTATTTATATACCTTGCCTTGTGGTTATGGGCGTATTGGCTGTGCAATTTGGAATAGAGAGGTTCAAGATAAGAAAGCTGCCCCACCTAAAGCAAATGAGGATGCGGAGAATAGCTCCTTACACTTTCAAATTTGTGCTTATCATCATGGCTTTTTTTATAAGCAGCGTGTTTGAGGCTTTTGTGGTGCCCTTGGTCTTCAAATTTTTGTTTGCAAATATGTTTAAAATGAAGGAGTTCATAGCCTTTTTATCGAAACAAATAAAGTGGGTTTGAAGCAGCCGATAGCAGCGGTATGGAGTTAAATAGGCGATGGTGAGAGGTGAGATGCGTGTACAAAAATGCTGCTGAATTCGTTCAAAGAAAGGTCAAAATACAGCCTGAGGTGGGATTGATACTGGGGTCGGGCCTGGGAGATGTGGTGGAGGCCATAGAGGACCCCATCTTCATTGATTATAAGGATATACCCGGTTTTCCTAAGACCACCGTGCCGGGCCACAAAGGCCGATTTGTGGTCGGCCGATGCCAGGGTAAAAAGATAATAGCTGCTCAAGGGAGGTTTCATTATTACGAGGGCTATGATATGGAACAGGTGGTTTTGCCCGTTCGCACCATGAAGGTCATAGGTATACAGATCCTCATCGTTACCAATTCGGCAGGGGGAATAAATCCTGACTTTTCGCCCGGCGATCTGATGGTCATAAAAGACCACATAAACGTATCGGGCGTCAACCCATTGAGGGGAAGGAATAGGGACGACCTTGGTCCCCGATTCCCCGATATGACCTATGCTTATGACCCCAATTTAAGGCGCCTTATTATGGATACTGCAAAGGAGATGGGGCTTAAAGTCAGGGAAGGGGTTTATGCCATGATGCCAGGCCCTAGCTATGAGACGCCGGCTGAGATACACATGCTGCGGGTGCTGGGTGCAGATGCGGTTGGCATGTCCACTGTACCTGAGGTTATAGCCGCTGTCCATGCTGGCCTAAAGGTGGTGGGCATCTCGTGCATCACCAACATGGCTGCAGGGATATTGGACAAGCCTTTAACCCATGAAGAGGTCATGGAAACAGCCGAACGGGCGGCCAAGGATTTTGCCAGGCTCTTGCTGGGCTTTATTACAAAAATATGACGATGGCGACCGTTAATGCAACTGTTTGGCAAAAACAGGTATAAGTCAACCTGACGGCGCTTTTTGATGTGCATAACCCTTCTATTCGATGGAAAACCTAATCCTAGATGA
>NZ_VSCO01000095.1:0-7071 GCF_047459465.1 Caldicoprobacter sp.
ACTCCTCCGGCGTATTGGTCACCTTGTGGTGCTTATGTATATCTTCAATTGCCCCACAATCGGACACCACATAGCCCTCAAAGCCCCATTCTTCCCTCAAAATCTTTTGGAGCAGCGTGGGGCTGGCACAGCAAGGTTCGCCATTTGTACGGTTATATGCGCCCATTATGGATTCGGCTTTGCCTTCTTTTATGCATTCCTTAAAGGCGGGCAAATAGGTTTCCCTTAAATCCTTCTGGCTCACCCTTGCATCGAAAGAATGGCGCATAGGCTCAGGGCCGCTATGTACTGCATAATGTTTGGGCGTGGCCACCACCTTCAAATACTTGGGATGGTCTCCCTGCAACCCTTTTATAAATGCAACACCCATTCGGCCGGTCAGGTAGGGATCCTCCCCGTAGGTTTCCTGCCCGCGCCCCCACCTGGGATCACGGAATATGTTCACATTCGGGGACCAGAACGTTAACCCCTTGAAAATGCCCCTATCGCCCTGGCGCACAAACTCATGGTGCTTAGCCCGTGCCTCATCGGAAATGGCGCAGGCAACCTTATACAGAAGTTTATCGTTAAACGAAGCCGCCATCCCTATGGCTTGCGGGAACACGGTGGCAATACCCGCCGCCGCAACGCCGTGGAGGCATTCGTTCCACCAGTTGTATTCGGGGATGCCCAAGCGCGGTATTGCAGATGAGGCATATATCATCTGCGATACTTTTTCCTCAAGCGTCATGCGCGATACCAGGTCATCCACCCTTTTTTCTAACGGCTGATCCGGGTCCAAATAAACGGGAAGATTGTCCTTATCAGGATATTCTTTCATATACTCGTTCATTCTAAACAACCCCCTTATATTTTTTGTTACATTCTTTATATGAAGAAAAAGCTTTATGGCGAACCATTGAAAACTCATTATTCACTGAAGTACCAGTAATCAAAATCAAATAATTTTACCTCTGATTTACCCTTAAATACTAAATATAAATCGTGTACTCCTTGTACCTCTGAAACTTCAACCGTAAGTTTTTTCCACTCTGATTGTCCGCTATTTTTGGGAATGGTGAGAGTTCCAATCAATTTCCCATCTACGCTATCCAGATGAAGTTCAATAACGCTCTCAACATTGACATTAGAAACCACTGCTGTAAACGTGGATGGGCCTTTGTTGCCAAAATCGACCTTTGACAGCCCAATCCAGTCACCGTTTTCAATATCTGTTAAAGCTCTTTGTGTAGGATCGCCTTCTACGATTGACTTGGTGGAGATACCAGCGCTCCACGCAAATGTCTCTGCCTCCACCCTAGTATAAGGATTAAAGGGTTTAAGCTGTTGTACTCCTTCGTAATCGGCGATGACCTCCCGAATGGTGCCGTCATCATTGAAGAAAACTTGATTTAAATGGGGAGAACGGTAACCTTTTGGAATCCCCATCGCTTTAGCCAAGGTCTGTGCATGGTAAACGATATACCAGTTACCTTTGAATTCGAAAAGCGAGTGGTGATTATTGCCTCCTACTCCGAAAAAGTGACCGGGATTTTTAAGGACTACTCCCCCATATTCCCATGGTCCCATTGGGTTGGTGCTCGTCATATAGGCAATTACACCAGCCGGCGGGCTCCCCTCTGGGCGAGGTCCGCTATAAAAATTGGTACAATAGGTATAATAATAGACGCCGTTATATTTATTAATGCCGGAGGCCTCAAACATAAACGGTGCGGGTATAGTAACAGCCTCGCCTACAACGCTGATCATATCATCGCCTAATTGCATCACGCGAGCAGTGTTGGGCATATCGTCCTGCCCTTGGGGAACCCCTCCTCCAAAATAGATGTAGGCCTTACCGTCATCGTCTATCAACACCGCAGGATCAAACAGCCATACGACGCCTTCAACGCCAGGCGTTGAACGTGAAATTAAGGGCTTACCTAGCGGGTCCTCCCACGGACCAATAGGACTATCGCTCGTAAGAACGCCTATACCGCTGGCATTGTTGGAAAAGTACAGGAAAAATTTGTCCTTGCCATCAATCACTTTATGAGCCACCGCAGGTGCCCATGATTGACTGGCCCATTTCGCCGCTCCTTGAGGACCTGCTACATGGATTTCTCCGTGATCCGTCCAGTTCATAAGATCGTCAGAAGAAATCACAGATATCTTGTTGATCTTCCCATAGGTGTTATCCTTTACATCTCCTTTTTCATCATATTCCAGTATGTCATTGGTCATATACACATAAACGCGATCTTTGTACACCAATGCCCACGGGTCAGCCCCAAATTTATGCGAAATCAAGGGGTTTCCATTTGGCGGAACCTTACCAACAGCCGCTGTGGGAGCAGTAAAGTTTACTTTCAGTACCGCGCTGCTGACATCGTAATTGATGGCTTTACCATTTGAACCTTGGATCTCCATAGATTTAATCGAAACCTCCTTACTAAAAGATTTTGACATCTTTTGTCTTACCCTCAATTTTACCACTAACAGTTCTTTGTCCAACCCGTAATTGAGAAAACTTATAGGTGAACCGTCTGGGTTATATATTTTCAAGTCGTATTCACCATCTTTTTGGTTAAGCTCCACTTTTGAGGCTTTCAAGTTACTTCCAACTACGTCAACGCTCATTACTTCCAGTTCACTTGGAATGCTCAAAGACGCACGAATACCATACATGCTCTCGTTGCCTGGCACTTCATTCACAAGTATTCGAAAATCATATACCTTTTCCAGGTCACTGCTCAACTCTATTGTATCTTCTGCCAAATAAGCCTTTAACTCCGTAGAAGTAGTATTTCCCGTCAGTCTGTCGGCAAACCTAAAGAAGTCCACGTCCACATAACCGCCCGTCTGCTTTGTAGCGTAGTTAAATATTGCAAATCGATATCCCATAAAATGAGGAATCGTATACCGCATGGCCAATTTGCCGCCCAGCTGGCTCCAATCCTTGCCGTTATAGCTATAATAGAAGGTAGCTTTATCTACCGTAAAATCAAAGTCTATTTTCAAATACACTTGATGCTGCAAAAGCTTTGTCCTTGCTTTTTCCTCCCCTTTATCCACCATTACTACATAAAAATCATCGCCTTCCCTGGTCACCCCGATAAAGCCGTATTCCTGCTGAAAAGCAGCCAACCCCGCATAATCCCCATCAAGCATATGGGTTACATCCATCAAAATCCAACCCGAACAATATGGCCCCAGCGTCCGTTGGGTCAAGACGTTTCTTGCCTGCTGAATATCCTCGACTACGTTACAAGTATAAAGGCGCAAATAACCCTTCCTCTCCGTAAGGGACCACTTGGTATTATCGGGGTTATGATTCCATTGCCAGGTCAGACCGAGCACAGAGCCGTTTGGTAGCGCTTCATTCAGTTCAGCCTGGGTTATCGGATTTTCTTTGATGGACACATCGTCAACATAAAAATCCATAAGGTCATTTATGGGGTGCGGATTTTCCACCCACGGCGTCTCAATAAATAGATATAACTTATCCGGCGTATCCTCAATGATGAAAGAACCGGTTATCTCCGTCCATTGTCCCCTTTTAACAGTTCCCCGAACTAAATTTTGAAATGTCGTCTTTCCATCCTTTACCTTTCGCGCAGTAAGGATGAATTCTTTTGATTCTGGCCCCTCAGTATATTTAACGCGGAAGGATGCCTTATACCTTTTACCCGGAACGATTCGCCACCCGAAATTTTGCTCGATGCCGGCACCCGTCACCCGTCGGTTAGAAACATGGACAACGCTATTGCCATCTTCCACCATGACTTCCAGCTTTGCACCATCTTTACCTGTCCAACCGGAAGTCCCCTCATTAAAGCTGCCATTAACCACGAGTTCTACGCTTGATGTCTCGGAAGATTCTTCCATAACAGGAGATGCGGCATTCACTTCTACAATGTCTTCCTGATAAAATTCGTCGCTTACAATCAGCTGTGAAACGAAAGAGCTATCGCCCGGTTTTTTGAACTGAAGGGGAACTTTCCCCTGTTCATCGCCATAAACCGGCCAACCGTCTTCCCATCTTACCGGCACCAGCACGGGTACACGGCCCACCGCATCGCGATCCTGAAAGAGCATGGCATACCACTTACCGTCCGGAGTATCTACCAGGCCTCCCTGTGCCACACCATTCCTCTTGTATCCCATGGTATCGCTCAACACAAGGCGTCCTTCATATGGCCCATCGATTTGATCGGCGCGGTAAACATATTGCCTCCTTATATTCCCGCTTTCCCACCATATGGTAGTGATGTAGTATTTCCCATTGATCTTGTAAGCGTGTGATCCCTCCATCCCTTCCTGATTGGAAGCTATGATGACCTTATTCAGTCCCGACGGATTGATGGCCTTGTAATCGGGCGTAAGCTCTTTAATCATGATATTGGTCCGGCCGTATATTATATACGCCTTTCCATCATCATCGAATAGCAGCGAAGGGTCATGTAAATACTCGTGAAATTCCGTCCTCTCCCATGGGCCTCTTGGATCCTCTGCGCTAAAAAGATAGGTTTTGCCTGTATCCAGCGCAGCAAATAACACGTAAAATTTACCGTTATGGTATCTTATACAAGGCGCCCATGCGCCTTTCCCGTATATATTCATGCCATTTCGCAGATTGTGCGCGTCGTTCTCTTCCAAACGGTCATAAGTATACCCAATGATTTCCCAGTTGACCAGATCGGTTGACCTCATAATAGGTGTTCCTGGCATCATGTGCATCGTTGTGCTGACCATATAATATTCGTTGCCGACGCGTATTACATCGGGATCGGGAAAATCTGCCCAAATTACAGGATTGTTTGCCATCCCATAATCCTTTTCCGTTACCACAGTTTCTCCCTCCTCAACTTTTCCAACAGTTGCGCCATTCCTTGATCTGTTCACCAAAATGCCGGCCAATACTGCAACGCTCGCAATAACAACTACACCTATCACAGCAATTAAAAGCTTTGTTCGAGGAGCTGAGTTCATCATCTCTCCCCTCTCAGCCTTTATGGTTTTACACCTCTTAACTATAGCCATCAATCAGTTCACTCCGACAGTCTGGAAGGATCTACAATTGCCCAAAAAGCCGGCTTGGCATGGAAATTCCTGTCGAACAACAGCGGAGCATTGGTTCGCTGCACAGGAAAACCATTCAACCAAGAGTATTTATCCGAAATGCCCCAGAATACCACTGCACTTACAATATCCTTATTCTCCTTTAACGCCTCAAACAATTCTTGATAACGTTTAGCCTGTAAGGTCAATATATGATCCGGTATATTTTCACCGTAGTCACTTCGATTATTCCATGAATAAATACTCATGTCTAACTCGGTAATAATATTATCCAATCCCAGCTCGGCAAATTTTTTCATGGACTCAATAATTCGTTCAATAGGCGGCCCATAAATATCAATATGCGTCTGATGCCCTACCCCATCTATTGGCACACCTTTCTCGAGCAGCTCTTTCACCAATTTATACAAGATATCGCGCTTGACGGGGTCATCGGTACCGTAATCGTTGATATAGAGCTTAATATCGGGTCCTCCCACTTCTCGTGCTACGCGGAACGCCACCTCGATGTACTCGGTCCCGGTAATCTGATACCACGGACTGTTTCTCATGCCGTTGGGCCCACTTGGATCAACTACCTCATTGACCACATCCCATGACTTAATATCATCCTTGTAGCGCGAGACCACAGCACGAATATGCTCTTCCAGTCGTTTCAACAGAAGCTTTTTGTTCTCTTCACGCTTCTTTGGGTCTGTCTCCTCAACCATCGGCTTTCCTTCCTCATCTTTAAAAAACCAGTCGGGTGTCTGATTATGCCAGACAAGCGTATGGAAGCGGAGTTCCATACCGTTTTCCTTCGCAAATTGCACGATCCTATCAGCAGGGCCCCACCTAAAATTGCCTTCTTTTGGTTGGAGAGACTCCGGCTTCATCGCATTTTCCGCTACTAACATATTCACGTGTTTTTTATACAGCTCGGCTATCAACCCGGTAGTATAGCTTGGTTCAATAGCTGCCCCAATTGGGAAATAATCTTTAAAAGTCTCCGCCAAAGAAGGAATATCCTCTTCAATGGATGGCTCCTCCTTATTCTGTGGTAAATCAGCCGCATTAGCATTATCAGCTAAATCGCTTGCAGGGATATTAACTTCCCCTTCCTGTTCATTAGATTCTTGAGGCTCCTGCTCTTCCTTACCATTTTGTCCCTGTGTATTGTTAACTGTCAGGTTTTCATCCCCATTAAAAACCCCATATTCGTTCATAATTACCAATAACAAAGTTACCATTAGAACAACACCTCCAATGATCCCAATTAAAAACCATTTTTTCTTTAACATCCCATTCATTTTTATTTCACTCCTTTTATTAATAAACGTTGTTACCTAAATTTTGTGCAAACGAATGAAGAAAAAATGTATAAATTTTCCTAAGGTTAATATTCCAATAATTACATAAAGGGTAATAGCCACCTTTGTCGAAATAGTAACTTACCACAAAAACTAATCGAAAGGTGGTATTACCCTATGAATAGAATAACATTTTCGACTAGTAATTGCAATAAGGAAACTATTTCGGTGTGGCTAGCTTCAATAATACAGTTTGCCTTCGATATCGGCTTTTTCAAACCATTTGAAACTTTTACTCTCAAAATGAAGGAGGTTCGCTACACAGTCACCCAGAAATTATTCACTATTTTAGTCTCTATCATTATGGGGTGCGAATATACCAAAGATATCAATGAAGTACTGGGACCAGAAAGCCTAGCAGCTAACATGCTTTCTATGGAGCGGTTCCCTGACCAGTCACAAATAAACAGGCTACTGATTCGCACTGACGAAGGAAGTGTAATCCAACTTAGGAACATTCATAACCAGCTGTTTACAGAACATAGTCATTCCATACACTCTCCTGAGCCAGTGGTGGTTGATATCGACCAGTCTGGTCTTTTAGCCAGTGGGAAAACTTATGAGTTTGCCAACAAGGGTTATTTCCCTAACAAAACAGGTAAAAAGGGTTATCAGCTGTCGGTGGCTTTTGCAGGAGAACATTCGGAGATTGTTGATTTAT
>NZ_VSCO01000096.1:0-7016 GCF_047459465.1 Caldicoprobacter sp.
CAGATTCGAAGTCTGTCACTCTATCCAGCTGAGCTATGGGCGCATGATTTAACTTAAAAATAAATGGAGCGGCAGACGGGATTCGAACCCGCGACCTTCGCCTTGGCAAGGCGACGCTCCACCCCTGAGCCACTGCCGCATAATGGTGCGGGCGAGAGGACTTGAACCTCCACGGATACCTTCCACTAGATCCTAAGTCTAGCGCGTCTGCCAGTTCCGCCACGCCCGCTTCTTTATATGTGGTATCCAGTTATAACCTCTTCCATTGAGAGGCCCAGACTTCAAGCCCTGCTTGTGTAACCATAACCTAAACGGTGTCATTCATACTTTAATAGATGGTGACCCATCGGCGATTCGAACGCCGGACACCTGGATTAAAAGTCCAGTGCTCTACCACCTGAGCTAATGGGTCATGGTGTGGCTGGGGCGGCAGGATTCGAACCTACGAATGCGGGAGTCAAAGTCCCGTGCCTTACCGCTTGGCTACGCCCCAACGCCATAAAAATAAATTGGGGTGGATAGTGGGACTTGAACCCACGACCTCCAGAGCCACAATCTGGCGCTCTAACCACCTGAGCTATACCCACCGTACTTTTTCTCAGTGGCGCGCCTGAAGGGATTCGAACCCCTGACCTACGGATTAGAAGTCCGTTGCTCTATCCAGCTGAGCTACAGGCGCACATTAATGGAGCGGGTGATGGGAATCGAACCCACGCCGCCAGCTTGGAAGGCTGGAGTTCTACCATTGAACTACACCCGCATCTCAATCTATCTTCTATTTTTATTATTTCCTAACGGCAAAATATATTTTAACCTGTAGTAGGGGTTTTGTCAACATGCTTTTTTATTTTCTATTATTTCCCATGTGGCTGTCATATTATCGAGGAGAAATTTACTGCATGCAGATCTAATATGGAAGAACGGCGAGTTTACAAGGAGAGTAAGGATTGCATGAAAAACCTAAAAGGACAATGGGAAATTGAAATTAAGGGGTTTCCATACTTGCAAAATTGTAATATAATATATATCGCATTATCATAATATAATGATAACCTCATAAAATAATGGCGGGAGGCGATATGGCGATGAATTCGTTTAAACGGCATATGTGGCTTGTGCTGATAGCATATTGTATTGTAGGCCTAATATATCCACCCATAGGGATAGTTGCTGTGGCGTGCATGCTGGCACCGGTGGTTACGGGACCTTTTATGGGGCGCAAGTGGTGTAACTCCTTTTGCCCCAGGGGAAGTTTTAACGATGTGATGTTGAAGAGAGTTACCTTAAACAAGGGCATTCCCCGCCTTTTCAAGGCTACCGCATTTAAGGTGATTTTTCTCATAGTGTTGATGAGCCTGTTTGCCATGCAATTGACCTTGGCATGGGGTGATTGGGACGCTGTAGGGTTAGTATTTGTCCGCATGGTGCTTATAACCACCATAATCGACATTATGCTGGGCATTTATTATCACCAGAGAACCTGGTGTGCCTTTTGCCCCATGGGGACCATGGGCGGATGGGCTTTTAAGCTAAAGAACAGGATAAAAAGAAGGCTGCAGGGAAGGGAGTCATTGGCAACAATGCTGCGTAAAGAAGGGTGATAATGTTGTATAGGGGAAGTAGTTACGGATTTTTTCTCTATATGATAGATGTAAGTTGATAAACTATGAAACAGCCTCAGTTATTGATTTACGTAGGCTAAAGCTGTAAAGGATAGGATCGAAGGAAATAAGGATAATAAAATAAAAAGGGGAGGGTTAAGAGCCCTCCCGCAAGACGTTGCTTCTGTAAATCTCATGGAGCAACTTCGATATCTCTATTATCAAGCTGGCGGCTGCGTACGAATTGGCTTTGATAGAGGTTGTAATATACACCTTTCCGCTTCAGCAACTCATGATGAGTGCCCTTTTCGACCATCCTGCCTTTGTCTATCACCACGATCAAGTCGGCATCCTTTATAGTGCTCAACCTGTGAGCTATGACGAAGCTGGTACGCCCCTTCATGAGGTTACGCATGGCTTTTTGGATATACACCTCGGTGCGGGTGTCAACGCTGGAGGTGGCTTCGTCCAGTATGAGTATGGCTGGATCTGCCAGTACAGCACGGGCAATAGCCAGCAGCTGGCGTTGTCCGTGGCTTAAATTGCTGCCATCATCGGAGAGAACCGTGTCGTATCCTTGGGGCAGACGCATGATAAAGTCGTGGGCGTGGGCGATTTTGGCTGCCTGTTCTACCTCTTCATCGGTGGCATCCAGACGGCCATACCGTATGTTTTCGCGCACCGTAGCGTTAAACAGGTAAGTGTCCTGCAGCACGATGCCTAGACAAGAACGAAGGCTTGCACGTTTGATTTTTCTTATATCGATGCCGTCTATGCGTATGCTTCCTTCTTTGACGTCATAAAATCGCATGAGGAGATTGATTATGGTGGTCTTGCCGGCTCCGGTTTCCCCAACTAGCGCCACTGTTTGTCCCGGCTTTACCTCAAGGGAAAAGTCCTTTAGCACGATGTTCTCATCATCATAAGCAAATGAGACGTTTTCAAACTCTACGTGGCCTTTTATGCCCGTCTCTCTGAGATCCACCGCGTCTGGAGCATCGGCCGGCTCGGATTCTTGGTCCAGAACCTGAAATACCCGTTCGGCACCGGCCGCTGCCGACAGAACCATGTTATATTGGTTTGCCATTTCATTTAATGGCCTGGTGAACTGCCTTGAATAGTTGAGGAATACGGATATTGTGCCTACGGTTACAGCCCCTCCGATATTTTTAACGGCCAATAAGCCACCAATCCCGGCAACTAGGGCGAAGCCCAGGTTGTTGAGCATGTTCATGGTGGGGCCCATGATTCTTGAAAGCACTTGGGCTTTTAGTGCGGTTTTCTTGAGCTTTTGATTGGACTCTTCAAAGTCGGCGATGGCCTGCTGTTCACGGCAGAACAGCTTTACCACCTTTTGGCCCGAAATGATTTCCTCTATCTTGCCGTTGAGCTCGCCCAGCGTTTGCTGCTGTTCCATAAATAGCCTGCTAGTATGTTTGGTTATAAGCTGGGTTAGAAGAAACATTAGAGGAACTATCGATAAGGCTATGAGGGTAAGGGTCACGCTCCTTACCAGCATGAGTACTATTGTTCCCACAAGAGTGATGATCCCCGAGATGAACTGGATTAAGGCGGAATGCAGGGTAATGGATATAGCATCCACGTCGTTGGTGAGGCGGCTCATCAACTCGCCGTGGGTGTGAGCATCGAAAAATTTAAGCGGCAGTACCTGGTATTTGCTGAACAGATCTTTCCTGATGCGAGCTACGGTGTTCTCGGACACCGAAGCCATGAAAAAGCCCTGCAAAAAGGCTGCTAGCGAGTTTAAGAGATAGACCCCCAGAAGGACCAATGAGATGCGCATCAGCCCTTGAAAATCTCTAGGAATGATGTATTTGTCTATGGCCTGGCCTATGAGCAGTGGGCCTATCAAGGTGCATGCCGTGTTGAGCAAAACGGCCAGTATGGCTATCACCAGCCCGAGGATGTCACCTTTCAGATATCCACCTAGCCTGATAAGGGTTTTACCCAGATTTTTTGGCTTTTCTACTGGTCCCATGAATCGACCGCGTGGTCCATGGAACCCCCTTCTACCAAATCCGCGCATGTCAGGGGCACCCACGCTGCGCGGGTTTTGGGATGAAGAGGCGCTGTTATGCCCATATCCCTTGGAGAATGAGGATGGTTTGGTGGGTTGACTGGAGTTGCCGTGGACATTATGTGTATCTTCAGGCATGCGCTCTTTCCTCCTTTCCTACCTGTGACCTGTAGATATCCTGGTATAGCGGGTTGGAAGCCAGCAGTTCCTCATGGATGCCTATTCCTGCTATTCGCCCTCTATCCAAAACGATGATCTTATCGGCGTCCATGACCGAGCTTATGCGTTGAGCTATTATGAAGGTTGTACACTTGTGGCTCCACTGTCTTAAAGCCCGTTGTATTTTAGCTTCAGTGACCATGTCAACTGCGCTGGTGGCATCGTCCAGGATGAGAATCTTTGGCCTTTTCATGAGGGCCCGGGCGATGTTCAAACGCTGTTTTTGTCCCCCTGATAGATTGACGCCTCCCTGGCTTAAATCTGTGTCATAGCCGTTGGGGGTTTTCATTATAAATTGATGGGCTTGTGCTATGGTTGCAACTTCTACAGCTTTTTCCAGGTCTGCATCTGGGTCTCCCCAGCGGAGGTTATCCAATATGCTTCCCGAGAATAGGAGGGAATTTTGCATCACCATTCCGATTTCCTTTCTCAGGTTGTAAAGGCTATATTCCCGCACATCAACGCCATCTATTAACACGCGGCCTTCCTGCGGATCATACAGCCGGGGAATAAGGCTTACCAATGTGGTCTTGCCAGACCCCGTCTCTCCAATTATGGCTACCGTTTCACCGGGCTCGGCGGTAAAGGATATGTTTTTCAAAACCGGCTCCCCAGTCGGGCTGTAACTAAAAGTTACGTTTTCAAAGACTACCTGTCCACGGGTTATTTTGGGCTCATGTGAGGGGTTGTTTCGGCTTTCAGCCGGGTCAACGATATCCGGCTCTTCCATCAGCACTTCCCTTATACGGTCTGCCGAAACTTTGCCCCTGGAAAAAGCCATCAAGTTAAAGGCGATCATTACCAGCGACATCATTATCCTTACAAGGTAGTTAATAAACGCGATTAGCTCCCCGATCTGCAGGCTACCGTTTTGCACATGTATGCCACCCAGCCATAACACCGTCACGGTAGCAAGGTTTGTAATGAGCATCAAAAGCGGCATGCCTATGGACATGAGCCTGCCGGCCGTAATGGCGATGTCCCGCAGCTCTTCATTTGCATTTTTGAACCGGTTTTCCTCAAAATCCTTGCGCAAAAATGCTTTTACCAGCCTGACTCCTGCCAGGTTTTCACGCATTATGGTGTTTACCTTGTCTATTTTCGATTGAACCTGCCTGAATAGAGGGAAGCCCTTTCTGATGATTACTGCGGTGCCTATGATGGTAAGGGGTAGAGCTACCAACAGCACTGAAGCGAGGGAAGGACTTATCTTTATGGTCATTATGATGGAACCGATACACAGCAGAGGAGAGCGAATCATCATGGCAAGGGACATGGTGACCACGTTTTGTAGCTGGGTGACATCGTTGGTGAGCCGGGTAATCAGCGATGAGGTTTGAAAGCGATCAAGGTTAGAAAAAGAAAAGGTTTGGATCTTGCGGAAGAGGTCGGAACGAATATCGGTGCCAAACCCAAGTGCAGCGACGGTGGAGGTATAGATACACCCTATTCCACCTACCATTCCTACAAGGGCTATGCCCAGCATGATGAGCAGCCGGGTTAAGACATAATTCATGTCTCCATTGGCGATGCCGTTATCCACTATGTCTGCCATTAAATTAGGTTGCAATAGGTCCATGTATACTTCCAGAGCCATAAAGAGAGGTGCCATCAGGACGTATGCCCAATAGGGTTTCAGGTAGCGTGAAATTTTCACCATATCTTACTCCTCCATTCTCCTTGATTTAAGTTGTACAGGTTTTGGTGGAGTTTTAAAAGAAGCCTGCGAAATTCCTCAAGCTCTTGCTGAGAAAAGTTGTAAAAGCACGCCTTTTCGAGCTCCTGTAACCCTTCCTTCATCCGTTGGTCTACCATACGCCCCTTTTCGGTGGCATAAATGCAAAATGCCCTCTGGTCATTGGGATCTGGAATTCTCTCAATAAGTCCTGCCTTTTCCAGCTTTTGCAAAAGCGCGGTGGTGGATGCCGGCGTGATAAATAGCTTTTCGCTGAGCTGACGCTGACTTATACCTTCATTGGCTATGATTATCGCTAGGACGAAAGGTTGCCCGTGTTCGAGGCCGTTTTGGTGGGCCAGCTTTCTAAAAAGGTCGCGGTGTAGCTTGGCGGTATCGGCAAACAAGCGGCCTAGAGGTTCGTCGGGAGTTATGTGACATGAATGCATTGTATCCTCCTTTCCTGTAATGAAATAGGCGGAAAACCCTCAAATATAGTTAGTTAACTAACTAATCTATATTGATATTATAGATTTGGAATTTGGTTTGTCAAGTAAGAAATCCATAAGAAAGTGGCCTGTAGAGTTTGACAGGATTGTCTTTATTTAAGGCGATAATCTTTATATTATGATTTATGATTATGATATAATTAGGGTGCGATGGGACGCTGGTGTGATATGTTTGTTGAGGTTTTATGGCATTTGAAAACGTTAAATGAGCTATGTTTAGGGATGTTGGAGGATACCAATGATAAAAATATGATAGAATATAACGGCGTTGACCTAGAATGAAACCCGAATTACCTTAAGATGCTGATCATAAGGAGGCAGTAATCAATGGCGAAAGCTTATCTATTGAAGAACAAAGAGAAGAGGACTCTGTATGGACATCCCTGGATATTTAAAAGCGACATAGAGCGAATTGAAGGGGAATGTGAGCCCGGAGACGTGGTGGATGTATACTCATATAAAGGAAGGTTTTTAGGAAGGGGCTATTACAACCCCAGGTCTCAGATTGCCATACGGTTGCTTACACGTGAGCAGGAGGAAATCGATGCCGACTTTTTTTACAGGCGAGTGCGAGCCGCCTGGGAGTATAGAAAGCAGTTTGCGGATTTGAACAGCTGCAGGGTGGTCTTTGCCGAGTCGGATTTTTTACCGGCCCTTATAGTGGACAAGTTTTCCACTTACCTCGTCATGCAGACCCTGGCGCTGGGCATCGACAGGTACAAGCATCTGCTGGCGGATATACTGGATGATGTCATAAAGCCCGATGGGATCTACGAGAGAAACGATGCGCCCGTAAGGGAGCTGGAGGGCCTTGACCAGAGGAAAGGATACATAAAAGGGGAGTTTGATACCGATGTCATCATGGTGGAGAACGGCATAAAGTTCCTCGTTGATATCGCAAACGGCCAGAAGACGGGCTATTTCCTCGATCAAAAGGAAAACAGGGCGGCAATACGGCCCTTTGTGAAGGGGGC
>NZ_VSCO01000097.1:0-6891 GCF_047459465.1 Caldicoprobacter sp.
TGAAAATAATGCGGTTTTTGGCAACTATATTAGATTGATAGCTTCCACGCCCTGTTATAATAACGCTCCCACTGGCAAAAATCATGGAATTTTCACAATACCTCAACGTTATATTCATATTAGATATATAGCGTTGTTTATGAACATTTTCATACTCGATAAGTTCTGCACAAATGCTACGCACTTCATCCAAGCTATTTATTCGAAAAGCATTAATGCCGAATAATTTGTCTTTAATTTTATACAGCAACTTTGAAATATCTTTGGACTCTTCCTCCTCTTGCATTAGGGGAAATATATTTTCAATATCCTTCATAAGGGTCTTAACCGTGGTATTTTCGTTTACCAATCTATATATAATGAATCCTACGTTTCCATCTTTTTGCCTTAAATACATTTCGGTTGCTTTTTCAACAATGGCTTTCAATTCACGATTAATTCTTACTATACTAGGAAGTACAAACAAATGTTGAACTATATTGCCACCTGCTGTGACTTTACATCTGATGACTCTGCCGTATATCTCTACATTTCTACCTCCTTTTATAGTTGCATGATAGCAGTTCCCATAAATTATAATATTCCCTCCGGCTATCACTCTCAGGCCATCCTTTACATCGCCTTTCACGACCACGTCCCCATCAAACCTAATATTGCCTGTCTCCACACTGACATCACTGGGAATGGTCAATACTGGGTTTACGCTCACTACGCCTTTTTCCAGTATAGGCCTTCCTGAAATAGCTGCCACAATTCTGTTATTATCCAAAAGCACCGCACCTTTCCCTGCCTTAAACACCGCTTCCTTGGCAGGGCGGGCTTTAATAACCTCTCCAGTAACCGTCATTCCATCCATACCCGGTATAGCAGGAATCACCTTTTCAGCCAGTATTTCCCCTACTTCAACCGTAGGAATAATTGTATGATCCATTATATTCACTTTTTTATCGGTATCAAAATCGGGATTTCTGCAACTGTGTTGGAGGAAAAAGTACTTTATGCGGCTGTCAACGCCATCAATGGGCGGTCTACCCTTTGCTACAACCGCACTTACATTCCCCGGCAATTCGATCAGCCTCTTAATCTCTTCTATCAAAATGAACTCCATTAAGACTCCATTCTTAATCAGCTCCTGTATGCACTGCTCAAACGAAACAGGCGGTGCCGGAATTTCCTCATAGTCTCCGCTAATCACAATGCTGTTGCTGGCCTTTATATCCTTTAAAAAGTACCTTCTTCCCGGTATCCTTTCAATTTCCAAGATGGCCTGCATTTTATCGGGTGTAATCTTAACCTTCACGCGAGAAACTGGAGGAATTTCTCTCGGAATGATCTGTATCCAATCTTTTTCCGTAACTACGCATGTTCCAACTGCTCTTTCCCCATTTATATATATTTCGATATTTTGATCATTTATAACTAAAGAAGGGTATTTACCCCTACCTATGGGATTCTTGACTATAACAATACCATCTTTAATCTCTACCGTCCCATCTACGGCTTTATCTATCTCGGCTGCTTTTTTTATCTCCTTCCTTGATTTTTCAATTCTATAAACCCCCCGCCACTTGATAATTCCCCAAAGTATGGACCCCGGTGGCTTGATGGTATAGACACTCAAACAATCACTATGGCAGTTATAATGCTCTTCAGCTTTGGATAGCGCCTCTTCTATGTTATACGCTTTAAAAAGCATGCCTTTCTCCTTCCGTCCAACTGTTTAACTATAACTGTCTGACTAAATAAAAGGTCTAGTCTTATCGATCTTTTCTGCATCCTCATTTGCCAGCAAATCTATAAAATTTTCTACAATCTGTGGATCAAACTGCGTTCCTGCGTTTTTCTTTATTTCCGCCAGCGCCTTTTCTTTGCTCATGGCTTTGCGGTACACGCGATCGCTGGTCATGGCATCATAAGCATCTACAACAGCTAAAATGCGGCATAGCAGAGGGATCTCCTCCCCCTTTAGTCCCTTTGGGTACCCACGCCCGTCCCAGCGTTCATGGTGATACAGTATATACTCAGCAATATGCGCAAGCTCGGAAATGCCCTTTGCAATGCGCCACCCAATTTCCGGGTGTTTCTTCATCTCCTCCCATTCTCCCTCCGTTAACGGCCCCGGTTTTCGCAGTATGCTTTCATTTATACCTATTTTGCCTATATCATGGAGTACAGCCAGAAGTGCCAATTCATCCAATTGCTTAGATGAAAGCCCCATTTTTTTGCCTATTACCAAACAATAGTTTTTCAATCGCTCAGCATGCTCCTCAGTCTCGGTACTTTTAGCAAACAAAGTCATAAGAATACTGCTTACCACAGTATTACGATAGCTTTTCTCTTCCACAAGTTTGGTACGGTGCATCATCTCTTCTGCTTCTTTAACAATCTGATTCAAGCTCTCCAATGGCTTTCTCTTAACCGCATAGCCAATGGCCAGGCTGAGCTGCACCTCCCCCTCTTTCTCTTGTAGGCACCTGTTTTTTATCCTCTCCACAATTTTTTCAACAGCCCGTGCTGTGATGCGCGGCAAAAGAATTATAAATTCATCTCCATCCCATCTGGCTACTATATCGGTCCGCCTACAGCTTTCCTTCAATATCCTAGCCGCTCTTTTAAGCAGGTTATCCCCTTCCTGAACCCCAAAGGTGTCGTTAACCAGCTTAAGCCCGTTAATATCGGCTACTATAACAGCAATGGAAAATACTCGGGAGGAAACTTGCCATTTTGTGAACTCCTCTTCCACAAACCGGCGACTATAAAGCCCTGTCAGCGGGTCACGCCAGTTTAAGCTGGTAAACTGGTCCTGCCATACCTTGTCCTGCGTGATATCGCGAAAGACCATGACTGCTCCCACAGTTTGACCTTTTATATCTTTTATGGGCACAACCTTTATCGGCGTACCGCTGTCGGCTATCAATGCCTTTCTGCCTTTTTTTGTTATCACAGCAATATGTTTTGCCACGTTTACAGCATTTCCCGTTCGCAAAGCTTGTGCTATGGGCGTTTTCACCATTTTACCCGTACGCTCGTTTATCAACTTAAAAACCTCATCAAAGGGCTTCCCCTTTACTTCATCCTCGCTCCAGCCAGTAATCCGCTGGGCAGCAGGATTGAGCATGTTTATCCTACCACACCGGTCAGCAACAACAACACCATCACTGATGAAAAATAAGATAATCCTCAACAGTTCTTTTTGATAATACAGTTCATTATCAGTAGCCTCAAATTTCTCATCAAATACTTCTCCGGGCCCTTTAGCAAAGCAATTTAACTTGCTGTTCTTTTCGCCCAAAGCATTCTCCAGCTCCACCTCTTCAGTAGTATCCTGGAATACCGTAGCAAAATGTTCCTTATCTATTGAAAAAGCTGTTATCCTACACCAGCGCTTTGACCATTTCAAATATTGTTTAATCTCCTTGGGTTGTCCGCTCAAAATTACTTCCTCATACAACCCACTCCAATCAAACCCCTCAAGATTGTTACCATATACTGCCTCATTTATTTCCTTGCCTACAACAGCATGCTTTGATAATCCGGTCAATTTTTCAAAGGTAGCATTAACGTCAACAAAGATATAACCCTTACCCTTTTCCGGCTCTTCAATTACCCTATGAATAGCGCATCCCAACGGGATCTGCTGGAAAATTTTTTGCACGGTTTCTTCTTTCATTTTATCCTCCTTACCTCTAAAAACTTATTAATTACCACCTATCAAATATATAATAAATATGCCTACCAAATCTAAAATTGTAGTACTCCACAATTTTCATATCGCGTTAATTACGTCAATTATATATTTACATTTATAGGTTTTTCTTCCATTTTATTCCATTGAGTGCACAAATTAACTCTTCATGCAATCATACGACTAGAATTGTTGCGGATAAAATGTATTTCTTCCTTGATTTCTTCAATTGCAAATATGTGTAAACCAAATGTCAGTATATCCATACTCCTTTGCCCCTAAGCAAACCTTTATATTACTCAATCATATTCACATTTAACAAATAAAAAAACTCTACACACCGGCACCAAAAGGAACATACCTATTCCATGCAGAGCTATGTATATCTTTGGCCCATCACCCTTTGTGCAGCCGGTTGCCATAGAACAATATAACGTCCCTTAGGCCCGTAGCTTTGCGTCCCTGCCTTTCGACAGGTTTGCCCTTTAACAAAGGTTACATTCGCTTTTATGAATTTGAATCAATTACACTCGTAAAACATATTTTAAATTAATTATAGCAACATTTTCTACATAATTCAACAAATTACTTCATTTTTTTACTTTATTTTCATCCAAACTTTTATCCGTGGCCAACTACAATTATAAGATGCCAAAAATAAAAAACCCCCTCCGAGGGTTTAAAATTTAATTATATCGATGTACTTCTGAAGGGGCTTGTCCCTGCCCACAAGGTCATAGTTATAGCTGAACTCAAGCACATTTAAGCCCTCAGCAAGCAGCAAATTGGTTTCTATATGCCGGGCCACATCGGCAAAGACAAGCTCTGTCTCCTCCCCATGGATCTTCAGAATCTTAAACGCACTTGCGTATTTCCTAAAAAAGTGATTTTATATCACAATATATACTTGCCAATTGCCCTACTAAACGTCCGTATGTCAAAAGAACTGCGAAGCTCGAATTTGATCTTACCAATACCGCTCACATATATCTCTAGTTCACAATCCCTATCAAACACTCCCGCCGTTTCAACCGAAAAAGCCTGAATTCTGCTGTACGGAATCGACGTGTAATCTATTTTGCTCCCGGTAAGGCCCTGTACATTGACTGCTATAATGCGCTTATTCGTAAAAATCAGTTTATCCCGCACCGATTGAAAAGCAGCAATGACCTCCTCATCGTCTATCAGAAGGGGAGCCACTGCCTTTTCCCCTTCGGCTTTCGAAATGGGTGAAAGCTTAAACCATCCATTTTTAAAGTCGATCATATTTGTACCTCCATTTATTTAAAGATTTACAACTGATGAGAAATCCGGGATTGAACCACCCAATCGGCAATCAGCCCATCAAAAAAGTCGGCATATATTCAGATGCTCAAAGCTGCCCATATCCATGAACCCCTCTACAGTTAAAATTATTATACCATTCTAAAGGAATTATAACAGACGCCAACATTAAATTCTTGTGTAAGTCAGCTAAAATATCACAAGCAAAATAAGTACACTTTTGCTTTCAGCCAGCATTCTGAATAGGTTTTAATATTATCACGTTTTCCCCTCATTTATAACGTCATAAAAGTATAGCGTCATATCCTTATCAAGTTATGCCTCAACTTGTCCATTGCTTAAAAGGGATTTTTTTCTCCAATTGCCTTTTTTGTAGAAAATCGCAGTAATTATGGCACCGCATACCCATGCAATCAACAGCGATACAAATATAGATTCGGGCCTCCCAGTGGGATAGGCTTCGCTTCGCGTAAGGTAAGCAATGGCATAAGCGATCGGCACGCGCACTACAATGGCGGTTATAAGCGAAATCCACATAGGCGTTACTGTATCACCTGCCCCGCGCATGACTCCCGATAAAACCTGGGTCACCGCCATGGCAATATATCCCACCGCAAGGATGGACATCATCCTCATGCTTAAATCGACAAGTTCAGCAGTCCTGGTAAATATGCTCATGAGATGTCTTCCATAGAGCAATATGATTATGGTAATTACAGTGGAGACGCTAACAGCAATTATGAGACCTTCCCGAACCCCTTTTTCCACTCTATCCATCTTCCTTGCCCCAATATTTTGCCCTGCAAAGGTAGTCATGGTAACGCCAAAGCTAAAGTTTGGCATCATAGCAAATCCATCTACTCGCATGACTATGACATTGCAGGCGATGACCATTTCGCCGAAGGAATTGGTCAAAGATTGCACGGCAACCATAGCAAGCGAGAATATAGCCTGGGTAAGCCCGGAGGGTATACCGAGCTTTATCAGCTGAGTCACATACTCCTTCATAGGTTTAAGCATTTCCAAGTTGAGATCAAATACATTTCTCATCTTTTTGAGCTTGACAAAACACAGTATAGCAGATATTACCTGTGCAATAATGGTGGCCCATGCCACTCCAGGCACTCCCATATTGAATTGGGCCACAAACCATATATCCAACACTATATTGAGAGCGGTAGATATAAGCAAAAACACCAGCGGCGACAGCGAATCACCCAGGCCGCGCAGGATTCCCGATAAAATGTTAAAGTATGAAAACCCCCAGTTACCCACTAACAATATCAAAAGATACTCGGCACACCAGTCTAAAATGGACTCAGGCGTGTTTATAAGCTTAAGCATAGGGCGGACTACAATGACCCCTACCACCATTATTATAAACGATGTTATGGCCGTCAGGGTGATGCACACGCCTATGGAACGGGAAAGCCTTTCACGGTCCTTTGCCCCAAAATACTGCGCTACCATTATGCCCGCCCCGGTGGCCACCGCTACAAAAAGCACAAGTAAAAAATTTAACACCGGGAAAGCATTACCTACGGCAGCGAGGGCATTATCTCCCACGTACCTTCCAATAACAATCGAATCAACGGTGTTATAAAGCTGCTGCGCTATATTGCCAATAAGCATGGGGATGGAAAAGACGATTATTCGCTTCCATGGTTCACCCTCTGTCATGTCTTTTGGAGCAAATAATTCCGCTATCCTTACCATATATACCTTTACAACTCCTTTCCATAGATCTCTTTTGTATATTTGCAACTATGAATATCCAGCTTACTCTAACAAACATCCCATAAATGTCAAAGGTGCACAGCCATCCCCTACGGTACCGCATAGTTTGCCCTGTCAATTGACCTTTTTAATTCTTCTGTCCCAGGCAAGCACAAAATATATTTTAGCATATTTTTGTGAAATAG
>NZ_VSCO01000098.1:0-6887 GCF_047459465.1 Caldicoprobacter sp.
CCCATAACTCCCATCAGAGGAATTTTGCTCTCATCCATATCATTTTGAACCTTTTTAGCGGAATAAGCCGCAATTCCAGCAGTAGCTGCCAGCATGGTTCCACCAACGGCCGGTGAAATCAAGGCATCAGCCATATGCATAGCACCAACTCCTTAAAAAAAATAAAATAACCCATAAAAGGCAATACTCAACATCTCTATAACCCTTCATGGGTTTCCCTTCATGGGCTCAATTTAAACAAAATTTTTGATATGCCTCTCTGAAACCTTCATGGTTTCAATTTTAAATAAAACTTATCATAACTTACCACATGCTGTCAAGGCCCCACTTTAACTATTTTAATCCAGATTTGATTTAGTCTTCAATTGTCCAGCGGCTTCTTGCATTATCTTCATACAGAAGGTTATATACACCCTAATCTTGATTTATGTAGGCATTCATGACTGGCCAGGCAGCATCTGCGCATAAAAACGGTGTCCACCCTCTCCAATGACAAGCTTGCGATGATTCTCTCCACCATCAGCCTTAAACATTGATTTGACAAGCTCAAACCTCTTTTGCATAGACAATTACCAGGTTTTTCTTTTATAATTCATTAACCACAATTAGCAATGTGAACTATCACCTACCTATGGAGGTGGTGGCTTCCTGTACCATCGACCAGACTTGCTACAGAAAAAACTTCTTTTTCTCGCCCTACCTTCCACTCAATATGGTAAGGTCCATGACTTTGCTTTCTATCTCCAGTAAACTGTTGTTGATCTTTCTGTACTTTTCCATATCCACGTTATCGCTGTTTAGATACTCTTCGATGAGCTTTAAGGCATTTTCAATCAGGTGCCTTATATTCACAATCTCATTCTTCAGCTTTTCTATATATACTCTTTCAACCTGTCCTGAAACCTCTAACTCTTCTCTACCCGCAACATCTATCTCTTTCACCTCGGCCTTGCCTCTTACTTCGTAGGCCGTATTGTAAGCCGGAATTAGGCATTCGATTCCTAAAATATCATTTATCTCTTTTGCAAGCCCTTCCTTGGCTTCAGACTCCCCGTGTACTAAAAACACCTTTTTGGGTTTCTCGCTAAAATTTTTGAGCCAGTTTATCAACCCTTTTTTATCGGCGTGGCTAGAAAAACCTTCCACATCATATATCTCAGCGTTTACACGAATATCCTCTCCCAGTATCTTGACCTCTTTGGCGCCATCCAAAATTCTCCTTCCAAGGGTACCCTCAGCCTGATATCCAACAAATACCACGCTGCACTCCTTTTTCCACAGATTATGTTTCAGATGGTGTTTAATTCGTCCTGCCTCACACATGCCGCTGGACGAGATGATTATCTTGGGTTCATTGGAGAAATTGAGCATTTTAGATTCCTCAACGCTTTGAATAAAATGGAGATTTTCAAAATACAGCGGATTATCTCCCTTCATCAGATAATCCCTTGCTTCCTCGTCAAACACATGGGCATTGCGAGCGAATACTTCGGTCGCCTTTATGGCAAGTGGGCTGTCTACATATACTGGTATTTTCCTCAATCTATTTTCCCTTTCCCCCGCTTCACTCAATTTTTTGTCATAATACTTGTTCAGGTGATATATTATCTCCTGGGTTCTGCCCACCGCAAAAGAGGGTATGATGACACTGCCTCCCCTCTCAGCAGTTTTCAGTATTATGTCGATCAGCTGCTGTTCCGCTTGCTCAACGTCCTTGTGTTCTCTGTCCCCATACGTTGACTCCATTATAACATAATCTGCGCTATCGATCGCTGCCGGGTCCTTCAGCAAAGGCTTTTCCTTCATGCCCAGGTCTCCTGAGTAGACAATCTTGATCACCTCATTCTCATCTTTAAACCACATCTCGATTATGGAAGAACCCAGTATATGCCCGGCATCGCTGAACCTCACTGTCAAATCGTCATCCACCTTAACGATCTGGCCATACAGTACCGGCTTAAAAAATCTCAGGCTGTCGTGTACATCGGCTTGGGTATAAAGCGGGTCAACCAGCGGCTTGCCCGAACGCTTTGCTTTCCTGTTTTTCCATTCCGCCTCGGCTTCCTGAATGTGTGCACTGTCAAGCAACATAACCTCGCACAAATCATAGGTGGGCTTTGAACAATATATGGTTCCCTTAAAGCCCTTCTTGACCAGCAAGGGAATTCTTCCGCTGTGGTCTATATGGCTGTGGCTTAAAAATAAATAGTCGATGTCAGCCGGATTGAACTCAAATTCCGCATAGTTCAGCTCCTCATCCTTCCCCTGATACAGGCCACAGTCAAGCAGTATAAGCTTATCATTAAACTCGATTACATGGCATGACCCCGTTACCCCATCTACCGCGCCTAAAAACCTTATTTTTATCATCTAATTATACAGTAACGCAGAAGACCCCTTAAAACAGAGCCTTCTGCGCCACTCCTCCTTTCTTGCAAAATTTTAGCTTGTCATAAAATCCAAAGGGCTCATTTTACAAATCTCGTCCTTCTACTGCATCTATCTCTCACAAAGTATCTTTTATATCTCTCAAAGCATCTTGAAACACTTACTTCAAAGCCAATAATACTTTACAAGCATTTACATTTCATAGCTAATCGCAGGTCCCCTACCATATTGTATATTCGATAAAAACTCGAAAATTCCTTCAAAGATGGTAAATTTTCTATAGACCGAGCAAATCGAGCAAGCGTTCCCATAAATTCATCTTGGGCTGGATATCCTGAACATCTTGCGCTTCTTTTGCCTCCTCTTCATACGCTATTTCTCTGGTTCTCATGATAAACTGGACGCTGCTGTTCTTGTTTCTTTCGTTATCCATAAAGGACCTGTAGCCGTCAGCCAGCTCCTCCATTCGCTGTTTCAATGCCTTGGCAAAGCGCATGTCGTCAATTGCTTGTATAATCCCCTCTTCCATTTCGGAAAGGCCCTGCGAATCCATCGCACTTAAGCCCTCATCCATCTTTTCCAAAACCTTGACCAAAGAATCCATTCCCGTGAACATCCTGGTTAAATTTCCGCTCAAGGCATCCAAGCCATCAGCAACGTCCCCCACTCCCTCAACATACTTTACAAGACCTTGCCTGTAAGCCGTTTGCCCTTTTTGGTATTCTTCCATTCCATCAAGGGTAGCCTTAGCACCAGATGCCAAACTGGCAATTGAATCGTTTATGGCCTGAATTCCAGGAATGAACTGGCTGTCCAACCCTTCTTTTAATTTATCTACCGCTTCTTTCACCCCATTTATTGCCCCTAAAAGCTGCGCGCCACTGTTTATAATGCTTTCTGGGCCACCCATACTCTCTATAAGCCTGTTTTGCTTAATGACCATCTGTCCCAGTTTATACAAATCAGAACCTTCAGGCTGTTCCTGCACCAGCTTTTGGGCTATAGTCAACATTTCCTCGTTTATATTTACAAGCTGTAACAGTCCAGGCGCCATGTTCTGTGCCCAACCATTGGCAGCATCCTGTAGCTGGCTGGCAGCCTGCGCCAGAGAATTTACAGCAGAAGACACTTCCCCCGCAGAACCGGCCAATCTATTCATCCCGGCAGCCACTTCATTTAAACCCTCGGCCAGCTTTGTCACCCCATCCTTTAACTCATTAAAGCCCTGAACGCTGACATCAAAGCCTGCTATCAACTCATCTGAGCTTTCATCTAATTCATCGCTTCCTGCAACAAGAGCAGAAATCCCTCGCTCAAGCGCCTGTTTGCCCTCAGCCATCTGCTTGCCGCCGCTCGCCAGAGGCTGCGTAGCAGCGCCAAACTGCTTCAATCCATCGCGGATCTCCCGCACGCCATCCAGCATTTTCTTCAGTTCATCTTCCATGTCGACATCCGGCACAGGCGGCACTTGCGGAATAACCGTAAACGTTAAGGGCTTAAGCTCTATGTTGCTGCCCCTCATCTCAAAGGTCACTTTGGCATCAGGGTACGGAAACGTGGCAAAGCTCAAGTTCATGGTCCTACCGGTTACAACCTTCACTGCCTCGTCGGCTTTTACATCAGAAAATATGTTGAGGTCAACGGGATAAGACACCTGTACCAGGAAAGGTACATAGTGCTCATACTCTTTAGATATGCTGCCCTTTTCATAGCTCTCATAGGTTATGGGCTGTGTCACCTTCAGCTTGTTTTTAATTCCTATCTCAATCCTCAAATTGCCGCTCTTGCCCACCAGGCTCTGTGCATCAACCTCTCTACCGTCCAAGAAATACCTTATTGATACTTCAATGGGCAGTTCCTTATCGGTTATCCCCTCATAATATATGTCGCCTTTTTTCAGCAACTGACCATCCCATACTATCTGCCCGTCCTGAACCTTCGGTTCAGCTGAAGTTTCCATGTTTCTGACCGAGCTATACTGGCCATAATCCCGTATCTCTTTTATCTCTCCTTTCCCATAAATGCGGTTGACAACCCTTTGCTCCAGCACCTTACCGTCATGGTCCAAAATCACGTAAACAGTCTCATCTTTAGAAACAAAGCCTGAACCATCATCCGCATTTTTGTCAGATGGTTGGGCCAATGCTACTTTTAAACCTCTATAAGCATAGGTCGTACCCATTGGCATCAATACGAAGCAAAGTACAACCGAAAACAGCAGTGCTCTTGATAACATCTTCTTCATGTTCATAAATACTCACCCCTTACACGTTTGTTTACATACCCTTAAAACCTATTTACTGGCTTTCCCAGCTCTTGCCCAGCTTTTTGTGGTCCAGCCGATCAGCCTGTCAAATATCAAAAATACAGAAGGCAGCCCGAGAAAGATCACCGCCATGCTTATAGCCGCACCCCTTCCAATCATCATGGTCAGCTCTCCCGTTGCCTTTATGCTGGCAATCAATGCAATGCCGAGCGTGGCAGCTATCATGGTCAGAGCGCTGGTTAATACAGAACGGCCGGTATCCTCTATCGTTTGCCTTATGGCCTCCAGCCTATCCTTTATCCTTTCACGGTTTTCCTTGTAACGGCTGGTAAACAAAATGGCATAGTCCACTGTGGCTCCCAGCTGAATGGCTCCTATAACTATCGGCGTCAAGGATGAGACGGTGATCCCCTGAAAATACGGTATGCTTAAGTTTATCCATATGGCCATTTCAATCACCAGCACGAGCAAAAACGGAAGAGAAAGCGACATATAGCTGAAACCTATGATGGCCAATATCAGGCCTATGGATATTATGGAGACCATCCTGTTATCTGCCTCCACCAGACCAGCCAGATCCCTTGTCAGTGCTGGCGACCCCGTTACATAATATTCGTCAAACACCTCTCCAGCGGCTTCCCTTATACGGTCAACCGCTTCAAACGTCCGCGGGTCATCCGCAGGAGTCAGCAGGCGCACCTCAAAATACCTGTAATTTCCTTTTACGTATCTTTCCCTTATATCGCCGGGAATAAAGTTTTCTGGTATGGTTACATCAACCTGCTGGGATAAAGCGGCTACCGAATCCACCGCATCTATAACCTCAATCCTGTTTATCAATTCCTTTTCCTTTATTGCTCCTTCATCGGGAATCACGACATATACAACTTCGGTATTCATAAAGCTTTCCCTAATCTTATCGGTATCTACCGCAGCCCGCGAATTCTCGGGCAAATAATGCTCTATGCTGTAGTAATACTGGAGATTTCGCTGTGCTAGAAATGAAGGCACAGCCAGGACTATTATTATGACAAGGAAAACCCATCTGAACCTAACAATCCATCGAGAAACCCGTTTAAAGGTAGGAATGATGGGTTGATGCCTGTGCCTGTCTGCATATTTGCTAAACATCAGGATCAGGCAAGGAAGAACAGTAATATTCATCAGAAGGCTGAATATTATTCCCTTGGCAAGGACAAACCCCAAGTCGCGGCCTATGCCGTTCTTCATAAACATCAGCGCCACAAACCCTGCAATGGTGGTAAGGGCACTGCCCATCACCGGCACTCCTGTCCTTGACATGGCTGCAACCATGGCATCATCTATATTGGGATGCTTTTGCCTTTCCTCTTCAAACCTATGTAGCAGGAAAATGGAATAATCCATGGACACGCCCAGCTGCATAACGGCAGCTATAGAGGCCGTTATAAAGGATATTTCGCCTTTTATAATGTTGGTACCCATATTCAGCAAAATGGCAATTCCTATTGAAACGAGAAACAGAAGCGGTTCAATGAACGAGGTCATGGAAGCCGAGAGGATGAGGTATATAGATATTACAGCAATGACCATGTAATATACCATTTCCTTTGAAGTTATGACCTTGAGGTCATTCATGATGACAGGTTCTCCGCCAAACAGCATATCCCTGTCTATGATTTTCCTTATCTCATTTATTGCCCGCATTGTGGACTCAGACCTGGCATTGTCGACAAACTGAATCTGCAAAATGGTGGATCTGCCCGAAAAGAAGTTTTCTCGGATATCAGGGTTCATAAACTCCATTGGCAAAATTATATCCTCAAAGTCGTCAACCCATATTACATCTTTAACCCCATCAACAGCCTCAATGCGGGACTTTATATCCTTTACTTCCCACATTTCCCTGTCCTTAACCACCAGGAAAGCCTGTCCCGAAAGGTTGAAGTTCTCTTCCAGGATCTCTTCTCCTTGCCGGGAATTCAAATATCCGGGCATATAGGATAATATGTCGTAATTCTGTCGCGTTAAAAACATGCCTAAAACGGAAGGGATCAATAGGATCAAGAACAGCACTAGCACGACCTTCCTGTGCCTTACTACAAACCTGCTAAATGCCACCATGATGATATCTCCCCTCGTAAATATGCATCAAAAAGTCCGAGACAAACACTTGTGTTAAACAAATGTTTAATATGCATGTTTAAATATAACGCTTAAAAAAGCGTTTGTCAAGCAAAAAATGGGTTTTTTA
>NZ_VSCO01000099.1:0-6711 GCF_047459465.1 Caldicoprobacter sp.
GCCCATGGCCACCGCTTCTCCGTGGGTGTACTTGGAGTACCCGGTGGCCGACTCGATGGCGTGGCCTATGGTGTGACCAAAGTTGAGCGCCATCCTCGGTCCGGCTTCCTTTTCATCGTGCTCCACCACCCTGGCTTTGATGCTGCACGAGCGATAAAGGGCATGGGTAAGCGCCTGTACCTCCCGAGAGAGCAGCGCTTCCATGTTCTGTTCCAGCCATGTTATGAAATCGCCATCGGCTATGAAAGCGTGCTTTATGAGCTCGGCCATTCCGGTTGAAAATTCTCGTGGGGGGAGTGTCTTTAAAGTGTGAGGGTTTATGAACACCATATGGGGCTGATAAAATGCTCCTATTACGTTTTTGGCCAGGGGATGGTTTATGGCCACCTTTCCGCCCACGCTGCTGTCCACCTGGGCAAGCAACGAGGTGGGTATCTGTATAAAGCCTATGCCCCGCATGTATGTAGCTGCGATGAAGCCCGCCAGGTCACCCACCACACCACCGCCAAGGGCGACAATGGTGGACGAGCGGGTGAGGTTTGCTTGCAGCGCTGCGGTGTAAAGGGCCTGAGCCTGTTCGAAGCTTTTGCTGGCCTCGCCGGGAGGAATGACGGCGGAGTATACTACGCATCCCACGCTTTCCAGCGCCGTTTTTACAGCTTCATAATACATGTGCGTGTTTTCATCGCATACCACCATGGCCTTTTTGCCGCTGACGAAGCGTTCTATGGCATGGGGCAGAGCCTCCCATCCCTCGGGGGCGATATGTATAGGATATGTCCTCTCTTTGAGGTCAACGGTTATGGTTTGCATGGCGGGCCTCCTTTGCGGCTTTTTAATGCCCTTTTTTAAGCCTTTCTCTCCGATGGTATATACACGAAATAAAAAAAAGCGGCTTTTTCAAATGTTCCGTGTGGCTTATTGGTATTCCTTGCCCAATGGATGGATATTTTTAAAATTGTAACTTCATTGGATGCAAAAGTCAAGGACGGCTAGCTCCCAAAATTGGCTTTTTGAAATATTATTTTTCCAATTGTATTAAGTTTTTTTAAAAAGTATGATACAATAAAAAAGGATATTTGCACTGCATGCAGAAATATCTATAATAGGTTCAAATCACGCGATGCACTTCTTCATGGAGCCCAAAAATGAATACGAATAAGTTGTAAGGGGGAATGTACATGAGCAGTTACGCGATCCGTAACATTCGCAACGTCGGGCTGGTAGGCCACGGCGGAGAGGGTAAGACCACTCTTACAGAAGCCATGCTTTTCAATGCCAAGGTCATCGACAGGTTTGGTCGCGTTGAGGATGGCACCACTACTACCGATTTTGATCCCGAGGAGATAAAGAGGAAAATATCCATCAACGCCGCTTTAGCGCCGTTTGAATGGAATGGCCATAAGATAAACCTCATAGATGTGCCTGGCTATTTCGATTTTGTGGGCGAGATGATTGGGGCTTTGCGAGTGGTGGATGCAGCCATCATTGTAGTGGGTGCGGTCTCAGGCGTAATGGTTGGTACTGAAAAGGCATGGGACTATTGCAAGGAGTACAATTTGCCCATCATGATCTTCGTCAACCAGATGGATCGGGAGAACGTGCACTATGAGAGGATACTGCAACAGCTGGAGAACAAGTACGGCACTTCTATTACCCCCATCCAGGTACCCATCATGAAAGGCGGCAAGTTCGCCGGGATTGTGGATGTAATTAAGATGAAGGCATGGGAGTTTACCGATAAGGGCCTTAAAGACACCGGTATCCCCGATGACATATCCGAAGCAGTGGAATCCATGTACGCGCCTGGTGGAAGCGGCGGCCGAGACCAGCGAGGAGCTGATGGAGAAATACTTCGAAGGAGAGGAGTTCACCGAAGAGGAGATTCAGACGGCCTTGCGCAAAGGCGTAATTGCGGGAGACATAGTTCCTGTGCTATTCGGTTCGGCCCTCACCAATGTTGGCGTTGATATATTGATGGATGACATTGTAAAATACTTGCCGGCGCCCGATGATAGGCCCGAGGTTTCGGCCACCAATATAAAGACGGGCCAGGTGGAGAAACGCAAAGTGGACGCTTCGCAGCCTTTCTCGGCTTTTGTGTTTAAGACCATCGTTGACCCCTTCGTAGGCAAGCTTTCACTCTTCAAAGTTATGTCTGGCGAGCTGGTAAACGGAATGAGCCTCTACAATGCCAACAAGGAAAAGAGCGAGAAGAGCGGCAACCTATACATCTTGAGAGGTAAGAAGCAAATTGCAGTGGATAAATTGACGGCAGGCGATATAGGCGCCATTGCCAAACTTCAAAACACGTCTACTGGCGATACGCTGTGTGATCCGGCATATCCCATCGTATACGAAGGTTTTCAGTTCCCCGAACCGTGCCTTTCTATGGCGGTCAATGCTGAAAAACAGGGAGAAGAGGAAAAGGTATTTACCGGTCTTTACAGGCTTATGGAGGAAGATCCCACCTTCAAAATCGAGCAGAATGCCGAAACAGGCGAAACCATCATCTCTGGAATAGGTGAAGTACATCTCGACGTTATTAATAGCCGTTTGAAAAATAAGTTCGGAGTCAATGCAGTGTTTAAAGAGCCTAAGGTACCCTATCGCGAGACCATACGCAAGTCCATCAAGGCCGAAGGTAAGCACAAGAAGCAGACGGGTGGACATGGACAGTACGGCCATGTGTTTATCGAGTTTGAGCCGCTGCCCAACCCCGATGAACAGAGGTTTGAGTTTGTAGACAAGATTGTGGGCGGCGTCGTGCCGCGCCAGTATATACCGGCGGTTGAAAAGGGCTTAATCGAGGCCATGCAAAAGGGCGTGCTGGCCGGCTATCCCATGGTGGGGATAAGGGCCACCCTGTATGATGGATCATTCCACCCTGTGGACTCCTCAGAAATGTCCTTCAAGATTGCCGCATATCTGGCCTACAAGAAGCTGGAACAGGCCAATCCTGTGCTGCTTGAACCCATAATGCACGCTGAAGTGATAATACCCGACGAGTACATGGGCGACATCATAGGCGATTTGAACCGTAGGCGCGGCCGCATACTGGGCATGACTCCTCTGGGCAACGGGTTGCAAAAGGTGGATGCGGAGGTACCGCTGGCCGAGATGTTCCGCTACGCCACTGACCTGCGCTCTATGACCCAGGCTCGCGGCAGCTTCAAGCTCACCTTCGTGCGATACGAGGAGGTACCGGCCAACATAAGCGCTAAAATAGTGGAGCAGGCCAAGCGCGAGGCACAAGAAGAATAGGTATAAAAAACCGGGCACCTTGCAGCAAAGGCTGCCCGGTTTTTTGTTGAGAATGTAACGCAAAAGTTTTCGTTTGGAGTGTTTAAGGAGGCAGACGAGGATGATAACCACCGTTACCTTAAATCCCTGCATCGATCGGATGGTCACCGTTGAAAAATTCATTTACGGCGGGCTTAACAGGATTATCAGCAGCCGTGAGGATGCCGCCGGCAAGGGCATCAACGTGGCCGTAGCATTGCACCAGCTGGGGCAAAAGGCATTTTGTATCGGCTTTAACTATACGGAAAGAGGTTACATGATAAGTAAGCTTTTAGATGATTTAACCATTCCTTACGATTTTGTAGAGGTGGAAGGTGCGGTGCGCGTCAACCTCAAGGTGTTTGATTTGTCCCAGAGCGTGGTGACCGAGATAAACGAAGGCGGGCATCCCGTTTCCCTTGAGCACATCCAGCGCCTTAAAGGTAAGGTTGAGGTGTATGCTCCTGCAAGCAGCATGATGGTCTTCAGCGGAAGCGTGCCTGCGGGCGTACCCTCTTATATCTATAGAGAGCTCATAGAGCGGGCTAAACGGCATGGCACGCTATGCGTGCTGGATGCTGAAGGCCAGCTTTTGCTCGAAGGCATCAAAGCGCAGCCATACCTCATAAAGCCAAACCTGTACGAGCTTGAAAGGGCAACGGGCAAAACCCTTACTACTCCTAGCGAAATAGTAAGGGCTGCCAGGCTTTTTATAGAAAAAGGAGTGCGAATAGTGGGAGTATCTATGGGCAGTGAGGGCGCCATGATAATAGATGAGAATGAGGCCTACTACGCCCATCCCATTCCGGTAGAGGTGAAGGGCACGGCCGGTGCAGGCGACTCCATGGTGGCAGGCTTTTGTCTAGCCATTGAGGAAGGGGCGGGGCTAAAGGACATGTTGCGCTATGGGGTAGCGGCTGCCACTGCCTCGGTGATAAGGGAAGGCACCCTCCTTTGCACCCGTGAGGGGTTTGAAGCCATGTTGCCCAGGGTCGTTGTGGAGAAGGTTGCCAACTTTTGATCCAATCGTGCCCTGTACGTTTTTTGGAGAAAAAGGCTAAATTTTAGAATTCGCGCTGCAACTTTTGTTTCCCTTCTTTCGTCCATAAAAGATGAAAGGGGGGCAGGGATATGGATTGCAGACAATGCAGAGAAAATATTTCGGCGTATATAGATGGCATGCTGGATGGAGCATCGATGTTTGAGCTGCATCAGCATTTAAGCCAGTGCCCTCTATGCAGAAATGAGTATGAAATTACACTTAAGTTGCGCGGGATGTGTGCGGATCTGGAGGACGTGGAATTGCCTTCTCACTTTTGTGAACGCCTGATGAACGCCGTAAAGAAGGAGATGAAGGTCAATATGATGAAGAGAATCAGGTGGAAGTTTAGCCGAAGGCTTGCTTCGGGCATAGCAGCTGCGGTGGTGCTGGTAATAGGAATGGCGCTGCTTATGAGCGGCCTGGGAAGGGGCAAGGGTGTTTATAAGCGCGATATGGCCACCGAGCAGGCCGTGCCACCCAGCCAGGTTGTCTCCAGCGAGGAAGGGGGCTATTACAGCGGAAAAAGCGGGATGGACGCCATGGCATCCGATGCCGCATGGGCTACAAGCAGCTTTGGCGGTACAAAGGATGAAGCCGGGATGGCTGATGTGGCGCCAACCGAGATGAGCCAGGGTGGGGATCTTTCCGGGAAGTCGGAAACAGCCCTGCAAAAGGATTTGGCTTCCGAAGCGACCAGCGTGCAGGCTCTGGCAGAAGCTCAGGCGGGGGCCGAGAGGAAAATTATACGTTCGGCTTATCTCAGCATGGAAACCACCCAGTTTGAACGCACGGTAGATGAGATTATGGGCAAGGTGAGCGTATATTTGGGGTATATCGAGTCTTCCGAGATTCAGGGTAAACCCATCTACCAGGGCCAGGTGCCCAACCGTAAGGCGCATTTTGAGATACGCATACCCTCAAAATCCTTTGATGCGTTTATAGGGGATATGTCCGACGTGGGCAATGTGACCAGCAGGCAAATAAGGGGCGAGGACATAACCGGCCAGTATCTGGATGTGGAGGCCAGGCTAAAGTCGTTGAAGCTCCAAGAAGAGAGGCTGCTTACCCTGCTCAGCAAAGCCGACAAGCTATCAGACATAATAGAGCTGGAACGCGAGCTTTCCAACGTGCGCTACGAGATCGAGAATTATACCGGTACGCTTAAACAGTGGGATAACATGGTGCAGTATTCGCGGGTTTCGATTGACGTATATGAGGTGCGTGAGCTCACAAAAGAGGAGCCCCAGCCCATAACCTGGGGCGACAGGATAATAAGCGGTTTTATGAACTCCTGGGAAAGCATCGGCAAATTGTTTGCTGATTTGGTGGTATTTTTAGTCAGCGCTGTACCCTATCTGTTGGTGGTAGGGGCTGTAGTTTGGCTGGCCTGGATTTTCATTTTAAAGCCCATAATCGCCACAAGGCGTAAAACCGATAAAAAGATTGAAAATGAAAATGAGGAGGTATGAAAAATGAAAAATAAGCTATTGATAGCTGCCATAATAGTGCTAGTGGCGTGTTTAGGGGTAACCGTAGGTGCTGCGTTTCTTGCAGGTACACCGGTAGCAAGTGCTATCAATTCCGAAAACTCCTATGCAAAGGATAATATCCTGGCTGCCTCGGGGACTGGCAAAGTTACTTTAAAGCCCGATGTGGCATATATCAACGTGGGCGTTGACACCTTTATGAAAGATGCCAAGGCGGCTCAGCAGGAAAACGCCAAGGCTATGGAGAAGGTGATAAATAAGCTGAAGGCGATGGGCATAGACGAGAAAGATATACAGACTTCCGGTTATAATGTTTATCCGCAGTATGATTACGTGAACAACAAAAGCGTTCTGGGAGGATACCGTGTCACCAATACAGTGAAGGTCACCGTGCGGGATATAGACAAAGTGGGCGACATCTTAAGCGGTGTGCAGGAGGAAGGAGCTAACTATTCGTACGGCATATATTTCGGCCTTGAGGATCAAGAATCCGCTTACAGGGAAGCTCTTAAAAAGGCCTTTGAGCAGGCCAAGGGAAGGGCTGAGGTGATGGCCAAGCAGGCCGGAGTAAAGCTTAAGGACATAGCAGCTATATACGAGGGTTCGGCTCCAGCCGAGATTTACCGGTACCAGGGAGTGGGCTTTGAGAGCCTGCAAAAGGCAGCCGATGCCGCATGGACGGTGCCCATAGCCGAAGGGGAAATAGAGGTCAATGCAACTGTTACGCTGGTGTACCGCATTGAATAAAGATGAGCCGACAAGACGGCATGGCGTCGATATAAAAGATATATAAATCTATATATACGCATATAATATGCGTATATAAGTGTGCTTTGCATCATTTACCTGGAAAAAGGTGGATGTTTTATCCGCCTTTTTTATTTGTTTTCTTCGTCAAGT
>NZ_VSCO01000100.1:0-6660 GCF_047459465.1 Caldicoprobacter sp.
CTGGTTTATTGTTTGTGAAAACCTTAAGCCAAGCTTCCCACAAAAAATTGAGCTCGGAATACATAAGATTACTGCCAAATGGCGGATCGGTAAAGATATAGTCTATTGAGTTATTTTTTATTAATTCAAAATTACTAGTATCTTGACATGATATTAGAACTAAATTCTCCTGGAAAACATTGACCCATTTATTTTTACATAATAAGTCAATTTTATCTTTAATGAAACGTAAAGGCCTGTTTTCTTGAATTTATGAGGAAATATACAATGTTCCTTTTATTATTCCACCTTTTCTATTAATTCTAAAGCTATACATTTTTGTATGAACTAAAACACTAGCAGTCAAAAACCATACAAAAATAGAAAATAAAGGTAAATTCTTTATCTTATGGTATAACGTCGCCAACACCCACAAATTCCTCTTGGTATAAAAATGATGCACATGCGTTATACCATGGGATTTCTTAGGCTGTTCAGTATTATACCCCTCGGGCATTCTATCAGTTGGATACCAATATGGTATATCCATCTCATCTATCTTCTTAAGCAGCTCAAAGTCAAAGGCATCGGGCTTTTTCTCGTACCGTTTTTTGCCCACAGAATAGTTTATCAGTACAGGCACCTGCTTGGCAAAGGTACACATCTGGTTAAGCGCCCTGTCGTACACCGTTTCCTTTGCTCTGTCGCAGTCGGTTTTTTTAAGCTCGCTTAAGCAGTGCGGACAACGGAAATGCTCCGACACCTTGCCTTTTTCCTTATCCACCGCCACATCCCAGAATACGAATTCCTTGGAGCAGTACGGGCAGACAAACACATCAGACCAAACCACGTAGTTTATCTTTCCTTTTATGGGGTTCCCATCAAGGCCTTTTATCGGATTACCCTTCTCATCCGTATGAAGGGTCTCGTACATCCAACCGCATTCCTTTTCACATTCATCCAGTATCCTTTTGGCCTCCTTTTCAAATTCAGCAACATCCACCGGCAGGTTGTAGTTTGCAGCTATGAACGTAGCAGCGGGCGATAAATCATTAAGGATTGCCTTCCTTGCCCCCCATTTTACGTAAGGCATCTCCTTTTCGATCTGCATCTTAAATTCCGGGTCGGGATTTTCGCACATCTGAGCAGCCACGCCCGTCATGCCGGTACCGCAAAAGCCGTCAAACACGATATCCCCCGGATCCGTGTAGTGAAGTATATAGCGCATTATGGCCTTATACGGAACTTTGGTGTGGTAACTGTGAGCGTTGTAAATGGGGTCATTCTTCCCCTCGCTTACGTCGGCTGCAAACGGCTCTCTATGATATGTATCGGTGGCCTCATCATAAGGCTTGCCGTGTTGCTTTATGAAATCCTCAATAAAAGGATTGGGACACGCGGTATAATAAGGAGGCTGGGACAAGGCAATTATATCCTCATCCCTGCCAATTGGGAAACCCTCTATATGCCTTACGCTGTCCAAGTGCTCTTTTGTAAGCTTCATCCGTCAGCCCTCCTGTATATCTCTATTCCATCCCTTTCTATGCTTTTCTTAAAGTCATCATTACCCAAACTGTTTACATCAACCACATCAACCTTGTATATCCCGGCTGCACGGTCTATATCGTCGATAAGTCCAGGACAAGCTCGGCCATCAGTATATATGGCAATGTCAATATCTGAGTCATAACGGTAGTCACCCCTGGCTCTTGAACCGAATATGACGGCTCTCTTTACGGCTTTGTGCTTGGATATTGCCGATATGATTTTTTGAACTATATGCTCTTCAAGGCCAAATCTCATGGCTCTATCTCCCTGCTTATGGCTTCTTTTAATCTGCTCATGGCTGGATAATATCTATCTTTTACCTTTTCGTAAATGCGCCTGGCCGTACCTTGATCATAAGTATGAGAGGTAAGATTTCTGTCGTCCAACATTTCAAGCCATACATCTCCCTCGTCGATCAAGCCGGCAGCAAACGCCTCCTTAAAAGCCTGCCTGGGCGTCTTGACATCGGCTATGCCGCTGTAAGACATATAAGCCTTGATGAGCTTCCAGGATAGTTCGTATGTGAACTCAAACCTCTGTATAACTGCATCCAAAACGATATCATCGGATTGGTCCCTTTCCAGCGCTTCCTTCAGCCGGTTTAAAGCTTTTGAAAAATCCTCAAGCTTTTCCCTTAACTTCTGTATATCCATACACAAGCCTCCACATTTATTTCTTTACAATAATCCTCAACTTGCCTTTATCTCTCCCCCTGCTCCATTCTTTCACAAGGCTCTCAAACCTTTTCATCATATCATCTACCGTACAGGGTCCCCATGATGCCATAACTTCCGCCAAATCAGATGCATTAACCTCAACCTTGTCAAGGCCCTTAAGCAGGGTGTTTACCGCGTCCACAAAATTGTCATCAACCACATCCGGAAGTTCCCGTTTTGCCAAAAACTCTTCAATTAGCTTACGCTGCCCAGCCTCAAGGTATTGAAGGTCTTGAAGTACCAATGGATCTTCTATACTGGAAAGAATATTCCTGGTCCATTCTTTTTTAAGCTGTTCCAGTTTGTCTTCTACAACATCTAGCCTGCCCTTGGCCGGCTTCTCTTTGTCTGATGGTTTAAAATTACAATGCGGACAGTAATGGTTTTGTTGAAGTTCTACCGGAGTCAGCTGGTAACATACCTTTAAAGATGCCAGTTCTCCATCGATTATCTCATCGAGCTTGCTTACAGCAAGTATTCCTTCAATTTTGCTAAGCTTTTTCAAGTTTGCCAACAGCTGGCTTTGTTGTATTTCTACCTTCCTTGCGCTCTCACTTAAGCCCAAACGATATTTTTCATGAAGATCCATGTAATAAGTAATATATTCTTCCTTCAATTTGCTCAACCTGCTATTGAGGGCAGAGGCATAATCCTCATCGGTTGAATCCTTAAGCCGGTCCCTTATCCTTAAAAACTCCTGTTTTTCGTCCTTTATCCTCTCAAGCCATTGTGGGTCATCTAGTATGAGCTCTACCTTGCTGAAATACTCTACATTGGCTGAACAGCTATTTCTAAAAGCTTCATACCTTTCCACTATCTTAATTACTTTTATTCCTTCTGCTATCTTTTCAAGCTGCTCTATGGTATAATCAAAATTCTTCAACTTTGCAGGGGTGTTAAACCTGCTTATCACTGAATTGCCAAAATTTCGTACCATCTCTATCTTTTCGATATAATCCTTCATTACGTTAGCAGGAATAAGAAGCTCTCCCCACAGCGAAAAATTCCCTTTTAGAAGCTCCTTTGCCCGCAGTCCCCTCTTCAAAATCTGAGTTATGCTCTCCAAAAGTCGGCTTACCGCTTGTTCCCAAGTATTTGGATTGACGATAAGCCCTTCGGGCAGACCCAGTATGCTAAACAACTTTTTAAGCTCGGCCATTGCGGGAGTCTTGGGCCTATCTATATGCTTAAAATTGTAAAGATCAATGAAATTGGCATTGACCATACTTTCCAGGTTCGAAGCATCGTAGCGCTTGTTATTTCCTGCCAAAATGGTCACATGCCCGCTGTAAACCAAGGCCGCTAGAATCAATACTATCCATTCCCGGTCCAGCTTAAACTCCGTATCATAATACACATCTTCATATGGGTTTTCAAATATATCGGAAGCATTTAAAACAGCCCCGGGAGGCAGCTTCTCCATTTTTCTAATGAAGTGACGGGCATACATGGACCTCTCGGGTTTTATCTTAGAGCCTTCCAAAAGCCCAAAGCTGTCAAGCAGGTTTGCACCATCCTGCGTATTTTTCCCGGCAATGTAATCCAAACCCCTGCGGAGCACCTCAGTGTAGTTCTCCCTGGTTACTTTCACTTTAAATTTAGGATACCAGGGATATTTTTCGGCAAAATACTCGGAAAGCAAGACCGAAGCCGTAGTATCGATAATTTCTTTAAAGGTCTTATCATTCAGTCTTCGCCCATGGAGTACCTCCACAATCTGCCTGTTTACACCTTTGTATGTAACGGTAAAGCATGAAAGCTTATGAGTGTTCAGCCACTTCAAAGCAGCTTTCCTATGCTCATCTGCTTTTTTAGCATAAACCCTCTTGCTGTCGGCCTGGCCCGATAGCTGTTCCATCTCCTTTGCACCTGCAAAAAGCCTTAAATGCTCCTGAAACTCCTCATCGCCTTTAAACTTGAAAAACACCTCATCATCCTTTTTCTCATCAACCGCAGTCAGCTGTCCGTAAGGCGGCAAAAAGTATATGTAAAAATCCCTGGGCGGCTGTGCCGTAGGCCGTTCGTTAGATTCACCCATAAATAAGTAGCCACTTCTAAAGATGTTCCTGTCTTCCCAGTTTATGAAGTATTCATAAATCCGGTGGCCACTTACATACTCTGCCGCCTGCCAGTCAAGCATATCATAAATAATGGCAAAGAAGTACCTGTTAAGTTGGGAGTCATGAAGGGTATCGGCCCTTTGTTCTATCTTCGCGTCATAGTCTATGTCCTTCTTTAAGTCAAGGAAGTACTGCTCATTGTCCTTGTTGTACTCTATAAACTGGCCGCTCACAGTCTCCATGATGGCTTTCATCACCGACTGGATGGTCGATAAAAGGAACTCCTCATCCTTAACTGGCATATCTATGTACAGGCACAGGTCATCCTTTAAGTTTTGTACGGTAAGCCCTGCCCTGACATCCAAGCCACCGGTGGTAAGCCTGTAAACGCTTAAAGCGTAAATTATTCTTATGGCCAAGGGTTTATATATGGCCTTAGCAGTAAACGACCTATTGATTATGTCTTCCAGCACGCTGCTCTTGTCCAGCACTTCTTTAATCTCCGGCTCTGCCTTCTTAGCCATGTTTTCCTTTATGTACTTCCAGTACGAATCGTAAGATTTAATGCCCGGCTGATCCTCCGGTACCTCTTGGTCCACTATCTCCTTCACCGTAGCGGATATGGTCTTGAGTACCTCCCGCTTTTCGGCTAGATATACCCGCTGGAAGGTCTCGATATAGGCTGGATGTATGGGGAAAAGCTCCACAAACTCTTCCAAGCGCTCGGCCATGTTTTTATAGAGGCTGCAAAACTTCTTCAAGTGCTCCCTTATCCATGCCTTTTGCTCCGGAGTCTTCTTAAGTATTCGCTCGGATACCACATACGCGATATCTTCCCTGCGGATGATGGCCTGTTCATACCTGTCCTTTACCTTAAGCAGGGTGCTGGCCACAAAATTGAAGCTAGGGCTTTCAAATAGCGATTCCTGTACACCGCATATGACCCTGAACCTGGAATTTTTTATAAACTCGCCCAGCTCTCTTAAAAAAGAAAGATCATACCTGACTTCCATTTCAGTGCGGCTCTTTAAATAGTCCAGAAGCTCGTCAATTACAAGGAGGTAACCTTTGGGGCCATAAACCGCTTCAAACTTTTCCATCATCTCGTTGAGCGCATACTTGTTGCTACTTATGGTATCTGCGGGAGGGAAGGTGTAATATATGCCACGCCTTGCCAGATCCTTTTCAAGCTCGCTTGTTATTATATCCCGTAGAGAAGTCTTGACAGCCCCTATTTCTATGCGCAGCACTTCAAACCTTCCCGCAATTGGCCGCATGTACTCGGCAAATTTTTTATTCTTTAAATATTTTAAGTTATTGGCATCCTCAGCGATGGCGGAGATGACCGACATCAGGTGGGATTTACCGGTGCCGTAGTTGCCCACCAAAAACACGCCCTTGTTGTCGATCACCTCATCCAGGCTAAGCTGGGACAGAATCTTCTCGTTGAGCATGTCCGCCATGTCGTCCGACATCACGTAGGTTTCAACCAATTTAGCAGCTTTTGAGGAATCGTCAGCATCCTTTATCTGTATAACCGTCTCAATAGGGTCAAAGTTTATAAGCTCACCATATCTCATGGACTGTACCCCCTATCTTGTGATACAGCACACGCCGTAATTTTTAATCTCATATCTATGAAAATCCGGACAATCCGGTTGCGCATAAGTCAGCACACCATCCTGATAATCGCCAGCCCATATCACCAAAAGCCTCTTGTTCTTGCCAGCCAGCTGTAAGGTCCTTATGACGTCAAGGGAATACTCGGGAGAAAATAAAAGGTCTATGTTTTCCACCACGATATTCCTAGAAGGCGTTTTCTTTATGGCGTTTATCACTACATCGGCCACCATCCTCTTCCTTTGCTCCTTTGGAAGCCTGCATAGCTGTTCTGATACCACAAGCCCGAGATTTATCCATTTCCAATTTGAAAAGAAAGCCTTCACCAGCTCTTTATCTACACATGCAACCATTATGTTGCCAGCATTTGAAGTATAACCTTGGGCAACTTGCCTCAGGCTCAACTCATTATCCCCATAGCTCACGTTTATTCCGCCTCTTATTTTAAATGTGATAATTCATAACTGGAAAGCCTATCTTGAATAGATTATACTATATTTGCCATCAATTGTGAACAAAATCAGAAAATTCAATCCGATATTAGCTAACCTTACTCAGTAGCATGCTTTCTGTTTTCTAACACTTTTTTATAACTTATAAAACAAACTCCTCTACTGATACGGCTGTTCCCAATACGCATGGTCAACGGAATAATATGAACTTGATTATAAATCCATCGGGAAGAACAATAGAGGATAGGATCAATCCTCCGGAAGGATTTGAACGCATAAAAGTAG
>NZ_VSCO01000101.1:0-6563 GCF_047459465.1 Caldicoprobacter sp.
TGCTTCTATAGCGGCTTTGTACCATTCGGAATTTTTTATTTCTTCAAAATTTACATTGGATAGAGTAGTAATGTTTCCTGCTGCTATGCTGCGCTTTTCGTCAATTAAAAGGGCTATACTGTCGATGTACTTATTACTTAGAGTATAGCTGTTTAATAATGACTGTACAGTCTGCAGCTTTTGAATGAAGTCATAGGTTTGCATCTGCTCTTCTTTTATCAATAGAAAATCTTGTATGTCTTCATTTGTAAATATTTGCAGGGAAGTACTATCAATCGTTGAGAAGATCAATTCAATATATCGCGATATCTGTTCCATGGCTTGGATGGTAGATTGAGCAGCGGTCTGCTGTATGGCTTTTTCCGCTGTGCCCTTGGAATAATACCCGAGGATGGATATGGGGATGATCATTATGAGAAAGGCTGCTATGAGTTTATTGCTTATGCTGTTTAAACGAAAGGATTTTATCTCATCCAATGTCTTTGCCACGTCTTTTGCAAGGGTATGATACCCTTGCTTTCCCTCCTTTCTGTCATGTTAAATTTAGTGTTGTCATAATTTGTTATAAGTTCAAATAATATTTCTACATAAAATACCAAAATCCTTCTTAAGTCTAAAAAATGTGAAAAAAGACCTAGATTTAATAGATAGGAGCTTTTTTGCGCTTCTTCTTTTGTGTATAATTTATATTTATAGAGGTAGAAATTTTCTGGAAAGGGTGCAATATGGATGAGTGCACAGCAAAGAATTATGGTGGTGGATGATGATCCCAATATATGCCAGCTTATAAGGCTGTATCTGGAAAAGGAGGGTTATCAGGTTGAGCATTGCCTAGACGGAATATCGTGCATTGAATCCTTCAAAAACAATCCACCCAACCTGGTAATATTGGATATAATGCTCCCAGGAATGGATGGCTGGGAGGTATGCAAGGAAATTCGTAAGATAAGCGACATCCCAATTATAATGCTTACCGCCAAAGGGGAAACGTTTGACAAGGTGCTGGGATTGGAATTAGGGGCTGATGACTACATCGTGAAGCCCTTTGATCCCAAGGAACTGGTTGCCAGGGTCAAGGCAGTTTTGCGCAGATCGAAGGCTACGGGCATCAGAGAGAAGATAGTATCCTATCCAAACTTAACTGTGGACATTGGCAATTATACCGTAGAATACCACGGAAAGACGATGGAGCTTCCACCCAAGGAGTTAGAGCTATTGTACTTTTTAGCTTCACATCCCAACAAGGTATTTACAAGGGAACAGCTGCTGGACCGCGTATGGGGGTATGACTTTTACGGTGATACCCGGACTGTGGATGTCCATATAAAGAGGCTGAGGGAAAAATTTTCAGATCCTACCGATGTATGGCATATAAAGACGGTTTGGGGTGTGGGGTACAAATTTGAGGTGAAGTAGATGATGTTTCGTTCGATATTTACCCGTTTAATGGTCACTTATTTTGTGATCATAGTCGTTACCATTGTAATACTGGGATTGCTTCTGTCAACCTTTTTTATGGATTACACTTTTAGCAAAAAAGAACAGGAACTCATAAGGGAGGCCCAGGAGCTTAACCCTTATATCGAAATGTACAGCATGGGGCTTATGGACCAACGGTCATTGTATAGCTATTTTAAGATCATCGATCGCTTTTTGAATACCACCATATGGGTAAGCGATGGGCTGGGCTATATCTGGATTGCCTACAGCCCTTCAAAAGAAGATCAGGAGAGATGGCAGGAACAAAAGCTTACCGAACAGGAATTCATCCAGATATTGAAGGGAAATATCATTACCAAGACCGGACAATTTGGCGGCCGTTTTAACACGCCGGTTTTGACCGTAGGGGTGCCCTTGAGGATTAACGGAAGGATTAGGGGTGCCATATTCTTGCATTCTCCCGTAGAAGGGATCAGGCGTACCATGTATGACATCTACAGGAATATATGGTGGGCTGCTTTTATCTCTGCAGGCCTTTCGGTAGTGCTGCTTTACTGGATGTCCCGCCGCATATCAAACCCATTGATAGAGATGAACGAAATTTCCCGGGAATTTGCAAGAGGGAATTTCAAGCGTCGGGTTAAAGTGGTCACAAAGGATGAAATTGGCCAGCTGGCCATTAATTTCAATGCTATGGCCGATTCTCTGGAAAAACTAGAAGATATGCGCAGGAGTTTTGTGGCCAATGTATCACACGAATTGCGTTCACCACTTACCTCCATCATGGGCTATATCCAGGGAGTTTTGGATAATACCATAAAGCCGGAAGATATGAAAAAGTACTTAAGCATAAGCCTGGCAGAAGCTCAGAGGCTTAGCAAGCTGATCGATGAGCTTTTAGACCTTACGCAGATCGAATCGGGACAATTCCCTCTCAAACTTTCGGTATTTGACGTCAATGAGCATATCAGGCGTTCGCTCATCTCGCAGGAAGAGAGGATAAACCAAAAAGGCATAGAGGTGGAGGTCGACTTTCAAGATGAACACTGCTGGGTGGAAGCCGATGCTGATAGAATTCAACAGGTGATAATAAACTTGCTGGACAATGCCATAAAGTACAATCGGGAAAACGGCAAGCTGATCATAAAGACCTGGAAGCACAGGGATAAGGTTTATGTGAAGATTCAAGACCAAGGGCCGGGCATCCCGAAGGAAGATATTGTGCATATATGGGAGCGGTTCTATCAGGTCGATAAGTCAAGAAGCGGTAAGGACAGGGGAAGAGGCCTGGGACTATCCATCGTAAAAAAGATCATAGAACAGCATGAGCAGAATATATGGGTCAACAGCCGGCTGGGTGAGGGGACGGCATTTATATTTTCCTTGAAGGCGTCCAAAAGGCCAGAGAGGGCTCCACGGTAAAAATTATTTACAAGACGTTCATATTTTGTTAAAAAAGAAAGTTTATAATTAAAGCGTAGAGTAAATGAAAGATAAATTTAATCAACTAGGGGGTGTGGAGCATGAGGGAATTCTATGAATTCGATGAACAGCAATATCAGGGCAAAGGCAGAATATGGAAGTATATAACCATAGCGGTGGTCTTCACTTTATTGGGAGCCATTGGCATGTATTACATGCTGCCATACATCAGCGATGATAATTCAAAAAATGCCGTTGTTACGCCAAGCGAACAAGAGAAAAATGTTGCCCAGAGTAATCAGGCCAGCGAGGGAAAAGATGAGAATGAAGTTCCCGAACTGGGTTACAAGGGGGATTTGTTCATTACTTCAGATAATCCTGTGGTGGAGATTGCCGAAAAGGTCGGCCCGGCTGTGGTAGGCATAACCAACAAGAGCATTATAACCTATAGGGACTGGTTCTTTGGCGATGTATACATGCAGGAGCAGGAAGGTTATGGATCAGGCATCATACTCAGCGATGAGGGATATATAGTCACCAATGCACATGTGGTGGAAGGCGCCAAGGAAATATATGTGGTGTTTCAAGGGGAAAAGCAGGTAAAGGCTCAGCTTGTGGGTATAGATACCGCCAGCGATGTGGCAGTTGTGAAGGTGGACCCTGAAGATCTGAAGGAAGTGAAATACGCTGTAGCAAAGATAGGGGATTCGGATAAGGTCCGTCCTGGAGAGTTAGCTGTGGCTATAGGAAATCCGTTGGGACATGAACTTGCAGGGACCATAACGGTGGGGGTAATAAGTGCTGTAAATCGTACCCTCGTTATTGACCAAAAACCCATGAACCTGATACAGACCGATGCGGCAATAAATCGTGGCAACAGTGGCGGGGCGCTGGTCAACGCCAGAGGCGAAGTCATAGGGATGAACACGTTGAAGGGAAGTGGGACTGAAGGCTTGGGCTTTGCCATACCCTCTAACGAATTTTTGCCCATAGTGAAGGAATTGATTAAAAACGGGACTGTGGTGAGAGAAGGAAAGAGACCGGGGCTTGGAATTCTGGGTCAGGAAATTACTGCATCAGATGCTAGAAGGCTCAATTATCCACGGGGGATTTATGTACAAGCGGTTATGCAAAATGGAGCTGCAGCGAAAGCTGGGATTCAACCCGGCGATGTGATCATAGGGATTGACGATAAATCCATAACCACATACGATGAATTGAAGAACATCTTAAACCAGCATAAAGTTGGGGATGTAGTAAAGGTAAAGGTATGGCGTGACGGCAAGGAGTACGTATTCCGCGTAACCCTACAAGCGTTAGAGTAATAAAAATGAGCGCTCTTCTTAGAGCGCTCATTTTTATTCTTGTTTAATTAGGCCAGGGCTGCTTTAACTTTAGCGGCGATACACATACTTAGCCAGTATGCGTGGTATGCCTTCATGATTCCCCCATCTATTGCCAAATATTCTCACCTTGTTTCCTGATCTGACGGACAAGCCATTCCAATGCTCTACGTACACCAGCTGCTCGGATGAACTGTCGCTCGATACATCAACGGTAAAGGCGCTTTTATCCCCCAGGGCTATTATATCCTTTACGATTCCTTCAAATACGAATATTCTGCCGTTGTGGAGTTCCGGGTTGGATTTGAGTTCGTCATAGTCCAAGGCCCAGGCGCGCCTAGTGTATTCCGATTCGCTTGACAGGCGCTCGATTACCAAATTCAACTTTGATTCTCCTTGGCCTTCCACCCGGGCCGTTATGGTACATGGAGTATATCCGGATACGTTAGCTTTTACATAAAGAGTGAAATTTCCGGTTTCAGGGTCAATGGTAGGCTGCGACCTCGTCTCAAGGCTTGCTTCCAGCACGGCTTGTGGATGGGTGGTACCGGTGATCTTTGCCCAGCTGTCGCTCGTCTGTACCGGTATGGGCTGATCTATGGTCAACGGTACCTCCATAACCTCCCTTTTTAAAACGATGTAGCGTATGTGATCGGCATAGCCCGGTGTGGATACCCGGATTTCATATACGTTTTCAGGCTCATCGGGGACTTCCACTTCTTTTTCCAATCTGCCTTCCTCATCAACGAGATCGCTATAGTTATTGCCATTTATTAATACCTGGGAACCCGGTTCCACCTCGAGTATTATCCGGTATTTTTTACCTTCTACCATGGTTTCGTCCGATTCGGGATGTATCAAAGTCAAGGGCGCCAAAGGCTGAGTTAAGGTAAAAGTTACCTTTTCTTTTGTATCCGGTAAATCCTCACCATGGATGGTGATGTCAAGCTCTATTACGATTTCGTCCTCTTTCTGGCCCTGTGAAAAATACGAGTATAGAAAGGCGTCTTCGTACACTATTTCTGCTTTGCCGTCTATGACGGGATATACCTTGCCCAGAACCTCCACGCTTTCACCATTGCTAGCGTTTACGATGATCTTATGGGCAGGCTTTCCATCGATGGTTGTAGCTTCCACTGAGGTGGATGCTATAACATTTGTCCCGTAACCAGCGGTTTTGTCTTTTGAGCGCCAAATCTGATCCACCATGATATAGCTTATAAACAGGAATACGGCCAGCACCATGATGGCTGTGCATATCTTGGCAGTGCGCTTGGCCAACGTAGAGCCTTTATCTTTACGATGGCGCCTGAGGGGAAATTGTTGCATGTACTCAGGCTCTTCAAAAAACCAATCTAAGGCCTCGTCATTCCATATGTTGTCCCTATCGGTTTTAAACAGGTAATCGAGATCGAGGTCTTGGTCAGATGTTTTTTCTTCATCGGTTAATGGCTGGTCAGCTGTTTTTTCATCTATTTGTAGCTGGTCAACCATCTCTTCATGGCTGGTTGGCTGATCAATCTCAGGTTTTTTGGAGTGCTCCTTTTCATAGGGGGTTACCTCTTCCCGATCCTTTACCAGTTTATATCCGCAATAGTAACAGTAACGGTGATAGTAATTATTTCTGGTACCACAATTTGGACACAGCATGGAAAGACCTCCCTTCCTTGATAATAAAAAAATTCGCAAGTTTCACCAAAAATCCTTCAATTTAGATAAAAATTTCAGGGCACCTGAATTTTTATTAGGGGGTTTTAATATAACCAAAATCGTGCTACAATTATTTACAAAGCCATATAAAAGCCATATAAAATAATGATTTGTAAAGGGGGATAAGCTTTTAATGGATTACTTTCATGAAGAATCGGTAACCAAGATAAATTCCGGTTTAAATTCGGTGATCTATGTTATATGTTATATTGGCATGATCATATTTGGGTTGTTTGCCCTACAGGGGCTTGCAAGCATAATGAACGGCATCATAAACATATCTAACATAATCTTTATGCTGGTATGCGGAGGGCTTGCCTACGGCTGTTTTGTGCTCAAGAACAATCAGAGGATTGAGTACGACTATACCTTTACAAACGGAATTTTAGATATAGCTAAGATTATCAATAACAGCAAAAGGAAAAAGCTTCTGTCGGTGGATATAAAGGATTTTGAGGTGATTGCCCCCATAAGCGATGAGGGCTTTAAGCGTATGCTTCATCACAAGGGGATTCAAAAGAGATATAACTATTTTCTCAATCGCGGGCCGAGGCTTTATTACGGTATTTTCACCCAGGATGGCGTCAAATCGATGTTGGTGTTCGAACCCAGCGACAAGCTGGTGGAGCTTTTCAAGATATTCAATCC